>CAMFHW010000063.1 GCA_945952175.1 uncultured Phenylobacterium sp.
GGCCACGGCCTCTCTGCGTCCTCGGCGCACCTCCGCGACCTCCGCGTTCCAAAGGCCACCAGCTCAGAGCTTCAGGATCTGGATCCCGGCATTCGCCGGGACGAGCGGAGAAACTTACGGCCCCGCGATCCGCGCCACGTCCGCCTCGCTCACCGGCTTCGGATAGTCGTTGCCGTAGTGCGTCCGCAGATAGGTGATCACCTCGGCCATCTGGGCGTTGGAGAGCATGCCCGAAAAGCCCGGCATCGCCCCCTTGCCCTTGGCCACGATCGTCACCGGGTAGGCCGCCACGCCCAGCCGCGGATTGGCCGCCAGCGCCGGGATCGCCGCCGCCCCGCTCGCCCCCTTGGCGTCGGCCATGTGGCAGGCCTGGCAGACCTGGCGATAGACCTGCTCGCCGGTCACCGGCTTCTCGGCCCGCACGATCCCGCCGCCGGTGTCGCCGCTCGGCGGGGCCTGGGCCGCCGCGTCGCCCGCCGCCAGCACCGCCAGAATGGAAAGCATTCCCCACCGCATCTCAGGCCTCCAGCGCGCGCTTGTGCAGTCGGGTGATGGCGTCGATCGACGACAACAGCGCCCCCTCCATCCAGCAGCCCACATAGGAGGCGTGCTCCCCGGCCAGCACGATCCGCCGGTCCATCGCCACCAGGGTCTGGTAGTGCGCCTTGCGGGTGTCCTCGTTCCAGCGGGCGCAGCAGCCCAGCGTCCAGGGCACCCGGCTCCAGGCCACCGAGGCGCCGCTCAGGAACTCCTTGCGATAGCTCTCCGGATGGAACACCGAGCCCTGGGCCAGCGCCGCCTCGATCCGCTGCTCCGGCGTCATGCCGGCCAGGCGGAACGCCCCCAGGTCGCGGGCGAAGGCGCCCAGCAGCACCGCCGGCCCGTCCTTGAACAGGTTGTTGTTCGGATAGGAGACCAGCCCGATCTCCTGGTCGGTGAAGCTGTGGCCGCCATAGATGTAGTCGTCCTCCTCCCAGAAGCGCCGCTTCATCTCCAGCCCGATCTTCACCTGGCCGGAATAGGGCACCGCCTGGATGGCGGCCTTCATGTCGTCCGTGACCTGAGTATCGATCTGCGACAGCACTGACAGCGGGATGGTGCAGACGCACCAATCGGCCTTCTCCGTCTTGGCCGCGCCGGTCTGGGTGTCCTGGTAGCTGATGGTCACGCCCTTGGCGTCCTGGGCGATCCTGGTGACCTTGGCGTTGTGGGTGACCAGCCCGTCGATCTGCTTGGCGAAGGCCTTGCCGATCATGTCCATGCCGCCCACGGGCTGGAACATGGTGGTCTGCATCTCGTGGTTCATGAAGAACGCCATCGAGGTCCAGACCTGCGGGTCCAGCACGTCGTGCAGATTGTAGAGGGCCGAGGGGATCGGCGCCCCGTTCACCCCGCCGCCGGGCGGCCGGTCATAGCCCCGGTGCGAGGCCGAGCGCAGCCCGGCCGAATATTTGAAGTCCTTGTCCAGCATGCCCCAGCCGCGCAGGGCTTCCAGCAGACGCTCGCGGTCCTCGGCGGTCACCGCCTCGTCCAAGGCCTTCTGGTTGATCGACTTGGCCAACAGCTCGGCGATGTTGCCTTCGAAGTCCGCCGCCGCCGCGTTGAACCGCACCGGCTTGCCGCCGAACGCCTGGGACGAGTGGACGAAGGTGTTGTGGTTGAACTGGATGAACGGCTCCAGCGCCACGCCGAACGCCTTGCAATAGTGCAGCAGGGTGCGGTGGTGGTGCGGGATGCGCCAGGGGCCGGGGTTCAGGTAGTTGCCCGGCTGGAAGGCGACGTTCTGGGTCGCTCCGCCCAGCTCGGTATAGGTGTCGCCGCCACGCAGCGACCAGTTCCGCCCGCCGGCCCGCGCCTGGTATTCGAGGATCTTCACCGAATAGCCGGCCTTGCGCAGCTCGTAGGCCGCCAGCATCCCGGCCAACCCCGCGCCCAGCACGATCACGCTCGCCCCCTTGCGCGCGCCCGACAGGTTCGGCGGACCGGCGAACTGGGTCTCGCTCGCATGCCCCAGGCTGGTCATCGACAGGTACAGCGCCGCCGTCCCGCCCAGCATGCCCATGGCCGACAGCAACTGCCGGCGCGTCGTCACCCCGCGCTCCATCCCGCTCTCCCCGCGCCCTGACCTGCGACAGGGCTAGGCAAGGCTTGGATGGGAGTCGCCCCGCGACCGCGCGGGTGCGCCGGCCTTTTCGCAACCGTCCGTGTTTGCGGCGCCCGTGGCCCGCTAGTGCGCAGCGGGCGGGCGCCGCGCCTGCTCGGCGGCGATCAGCTTCTCCATGCGCCGCCGCACCAGGGCCGCGGCCACGTCGGAGGCGAAGCTCACCTCGGCGCGGGCGTCGCCCACCTGGTCGATCCGCGTCTCGATGGCCTCCAGGATCGCCACGTCCTCGCGCACCACCTGGGCGTTGCGCTCCATCAGCGCCGCCGTGAAGCCCGGATTGCCGCGCGCGAAGTTGCGGGTCGCGGCGGTGAAATAGTGCGTCGTGGTCGCCGTCTCCGGCGTCACCCCGTGCAGGAAGTTCATCTCGCCCACCAGTCGTAGCTCACCGTCGGCCGCGTCCGCGCTGAAGGTCTGCGAGCCTGTCGAATTCACCAGCGAAACGCCCAGCAGCTCCGAGCGCAGCCGCGCCGTGAACCAGCCGCCCATGCCCTCGAACACCGCCCGCGCCCCGTCGTCGGCCTCCGCCAGCGGCAGGCCGCGGCTCACGGCGAACCGGCCGGGCTCGTCCAGCACGTCCTCCTCGCGCACCTTCGCGTGCATCACCGCCCCGCCCAGCGAGCTCGGATGGACGAAGTCCACATGGCTCTGGTCGAACAGGTTCTCGATCAACAGCTGCGCCCGCGCCGCCAGCTGGAAGGGCGCCACCAGCTCCACGTCCCAGCCGCCATCCTCGCCCAGCCCGACCGAGGCCGCGTCGGGCAGCAGGGCGGTGTCGGCGAGCTCGGGCTCGCCCGGCCAGATCCACAGCACGGGCCCGCGCTCGACCAGCGGGTAGGCCTTCAGCCGGAAGCTCGGCGGAACCCGCTCCTGCGACGGCGCGCGCGAACACTGCCCGTCCGCCTCGAACCGCGCGCCGTGATAGGGGCACACGATCGCCTCGCCTTCCACCTGCGCGCCGGCCAGCGGCATCCACCGGTGCGGACAGACCGAGGCGACCGCCGCCGCCCGCCCGCTCGCGCCGCGATACAGCACCACCTCCTCGCCCAGGATCGTGCGCGCCAGCGGCGCGGCGCCCAGCTCGGCGGCCCAGGCGGCGATGTACCATTGATTGCGGGCGAAGCCGGGTCCGGTGCGGAACGGATAGCTGGACAAGCGGAGCTCCCGAGGCGCGGGCGAATCGCCAGGCGACGTCCTTAGGTCTGGGGTGATTGTGGCGGCGGCACAACGCGTCCGCCGCAATTCGCGCTCTAAGGTCGCGCTTGATGAACGGCGGCCAACGACCGCCTCAAGGGGCGTTCAGCCGAGCTCCGCCATATCGGAAGCGTAGCGGCGATTCCGCCGCGCCTTAGGAATCCGCAAGATGTCCACGCCCCTCCGCGTCGTGACGAACCAATCCGCTCCCGCCGTCTCGCTCGGCGACCGGGTCCGCGCCCTGCAGGCCGAGGCCCGCGGCCTCGCCCGCGAGCACATCGAGGCCCTGGCCGCCAGCCTGCTCGCCACCCAGCGCCTGGCCGACGACATCGCGGCCGGCGGCGAGGCCTATCCGCCCGGCGTGCGCGACATCGCCCGGCGCCTCTCCGAAGACAGCGCCGCCAAGGCGCTGACCCTGGAGGCGCTTTCCGCCCGGGCCTGAGGTCCGTTCGCGTGCGCCGCCGGCGGCTTGACAATCCTTGATTGCCAAGGCGCCGCCATCGCGCTCAATCTTCCCCCCGGCGTCAGGGCAGGGGGAATTGCACATGACGACGACGATCGAAGGGGCGCGGCCGCGCGCCGAGGTGGGGCGGGCCTTCTATCTCGTCTGGTCCCTGGCGATGGTGGCGATCTTCCTCGCCGGCTTTTCCCAGACCGTGCCGGGCGACTTCGCGCCCGCGCCCGGCCTGCCGTTGCTGCTGCATGTGCATGGCGCGGTCTTCACCTGCTGGGTGGTGCTGATGATCGCTCAGCCGGCCCTGGTCACCGCCGGCGACATCCGCCGCCATCGCCAGCTGGGGATCGCCGGCGCGGTCCTGGCCGGCGCCATGGTGATCATGGGCGTCGCCGCGACCCTGTTCTCCATCGGCCATCATCGGGTGCCCATCTTCTTCCCCAAGGGCGTGTTCCTGGTGATGAACATCCTGGGCATCCTCGTCTTCGGCGGCCTGGTCGCCGCGGCCGTCCGGCTGCGTCGCCAGTCGGACTGGCACAAGCGCCTGATGATGTGCGCCAGCGCCGCGATCCTCGGTCCCGGTCTCGGCCGCTTCCTGCCGATGGACAGCTTCGGCGCCATCGCGCCCCTGGTCCTGTTCCTGGTCAACGACCTCGTCCTCTTGATGGGGCCGGCCGCCGACCTGGTCGTGCGCCGCCGCATCCACCCGGCCTACGGCTGGGGCGTCGCCGCCGTGGTGCTGATGCAGGTCGCCATCGGCCCCCTGGCCTTCTCGCCCATGGCCAAGGCCGCCGTCCACGCCCTCGGCGGCTGAGCTACCGCTCTCGATCCAGGACCCGCTCATCCCGGCGAACGCCGGGACTCAGATCCCATGGCTGGGCGGTCAGTGATCCTGCCCCCTCTGAACGCGGAGTTCGCAGAGAAGACGCCGAGATCGCGGAGGACAGGGCCTCTCTGCGTCCTGCGCGAACCTCCGCGATCTCTGCGTCCAAAGGCCGCCTGGCTCGGCGTCTCGGGATTGGAGCCAGGCCGAAGGCCGCCCAATTCACCACAAAGGACACGAAGTCCACCAAGAGCAGCTCGGCCCCTTAGGGCGCTTCGTGTGCTTCGTGGTTCAAACCGCGGCTGCGCAGAGCGGATCCCGGTATGGGGCCGCGACGCGCCCGCTTCGCGACGCCGGAACGAGCGGGGAGGGCCGCGCCTTACCGCTCGCTTGCCGCGATCGTCATCTCGACCGCGATCGTGTCGCCGGCCGTGACCTCGGCCTTCTTCCGCACCGCCGCCTTGATTGGCAGCAGATAGGTGCCGTCCTTCGGGAACAGCGAGGTGGTGAAGGTCGCGCCGTTGATCGTCGCCTCGACCGGGATCACGCCCCAGCCATAGGTCACCGCGCGGGCCACGCCGCGCACCCGTTCCGCCTCCGCCTCGGGCAGGGGCGCGTAGAAGAAGGGGCTCGGCCCCCGCCAGTAGATGATCTCCGCCTCGAACCTGAACTCCAAGGCCCGCGCTCCGCCGCCGATGGTCGACGGCGGAACGCTATCGCGCCCTGGGCTCAGAGCGCCAGGGTGAAGCCACCGTTCACCGGATAGACCTGGCCGGAAATCCAGCTCGAGGCGTCCGAGGCCAGGAACAGCGCCATGTTGGCGACATCGTCCGGCTGGCCCGGCCGGCGGATGATGTACTTCTCCAGCTGCCGCTTCAGCCGCTCCTGGTCGCCTTCCAGCGTCCGCTGCACGGCGGGGGTGGCGGTGAGCGCGATGGCGATCGAATTGGCGGTGATGCCATGGCGGCCCAGCGTGCGGGCCACCGAGCGCATGAAGCCCGCCGCGCCGGCCTTCGAGGCGGCGTAGATCTCCATGTTCGCGTCGCCCCAGCGGCCGGCGTCGGAGATGATGGTGATGATCCGCCCGGGCGCCTGGCGCTCCAGCATGTGCGGGATCACCGCGGCGGTGCAGTTCATCACGCCGTAGAAGTTCACCCCGATGAAGCTCTGCCAGACGTCCGGCCCGGTTTCCCAGAACGGCTTGCGCAGCTCCGGCGACGGGTTGGCCCCGGCGTTGCCCGCATTGTTCACCAGCACCCCGATCGGCCCCAGCTTGCCCTTGGCCTCCTCGGCCATGGCGCGCACCGCAGCGGTGTCCGACACGTCGCACTGCAAGGCGATCGCCTTGCCACCCGCCGCGCGCACCTCCTCGGCCACCGCCTCGGCGCGCTCCAGCACATAGTCGTTCACCACCACGCCGCCGCTGTTCGTCGCCCCGCCCAGGTGCAGGGCGATCTGCCGCCCCACGCCCTGGCCCGCCCCGGTCACCAGCGACACCCGGCCGCCCAGATTGAGAATGTCCGTCATCGTTTCCTCTCCCGTCTCGTCCCTTCAAGGGTTGGCGGGATCGGACACCGGGTCACCATGGGTCAGGCAAGAGGTGCGAACGCCCCCCAAACCGCTCGTCCCGGCGAACGCCGGGATCCAGATCCCAAGGCGCAGTGGGATTCGACTTGGAATGAGCCCCGAGCTCCGCACTAAGTCATCTGGATCCCGGCGTTCGCCGGGACGAGCGGAGTGAAGCTGCAGCGTGGATCGGCCCGCCGAAGCCCTGAAGTCGTCCTTCCCGCCCGTGGCGGACGCCAACACCCGCGTCCTGATCCTCGGCAGCCTGCCGGGCGAGGCCTCGCTCGCCGCCGGCCAATACTACGCCAACCCCCGCAACCAGCTTTGGCGGCTGATCGAGGCCGTCACCGGCCAGCCCATGCCCCAGGTCTACGGGGACCGCCTCGCCCACCTGCTCACCCTGCGCATCGGCCTCTGGGACACGGTGAAGTCCGCCCGCCGCGCCGGCAGCCTCGACGCCGCCATCCGCGACCACCAGCCCAACGCCCTGCCGGCCTTCGTCGCCCAACTCCCCGCCCTGCGCGCCATCGCCTTCAACGGCGGCAAGTCCGCCGCCATCGGCCGGCCTCAGCTCGCGGACGTCCTGGGCCTCGCCCTGATCGACCTGCCGTCCAGCAGCCCCGCCCTAACCCAGAAGTTCGAGGTGAAGCTCGAAGCGTGGCAGAAGGTCGCGAAGTTCCTTTAGGCGCCCTGCGCGGCCGACGAATGCGTCCTCGTGCTAGCGTCACCTTTCGGAGAACCGTAGTTCGTTCTTCCAGCGGTGCCGGCCCTACGCCGGGTAGGGCTCGCTCCACACACCAGCCTGGGTTGTTCCGATCAGCTAGAATCGGTCACGCTCAATCCCGTGGGATTGCCTTCGGTGGTGCTGGATGACGGCTTGCATGTACGCCAACCCGTTCCGAGAAGCGGCTGATGGGTCGCTAGCAGGGGCCAGCCTAATGGTCGCTGACACGATGGCCACGCTTGACGCGCCGCACCTGCCGATCATTACGCCAGGCAATGCGACGATCTATTCGGCCAAGGAAATCAGTCGAGTCTGCCTTACTCGCAAGTTGTACGTCCTAGGTGAGAGGTGTGCGGTAGCGTTCGCAGGACAAGGGGATCGGATCAGGTCGCTATTGGATGAGCTCGAAGGCTCGCAGCCCAGATGGTCTCGCGCGCCCGAGCCGATTGCGGCGCTAGGAGAAATAGCCGCCAGATACGCCGATGTTGAGATGGTTGCTGAAATATTGGAGCCAGGCGGGCCAGCATTTTGCACGAATGGAGTGCAGGAGGATAAGAAATATCTGGGACCATGTGGCTTTATAGGATCAGGCGCAGAAAGCCTTAGAGAGCAAGCGCGAGAATATGAGCGCGAGAGAGAAAAAATACCTTATAGCAATCCATATCTAATTGCTAAGGAGTTTTCCTTACAATTGAATTCCAGATGTCTAGCGGGAGAAGCTTTAGGGGCGCAGCAAAATTGGGGCGGATACTTTGAATCGGTGATGCATAATTCGAATGGCACTTGGTCCTACGGAGAAAGGTGCCTTCATATGTTATTTCGAGTTGAGTCACTTTCAGAATCATCGATCACGCTACACGTGATACCCCGGATGCTCGCCTATGATCCTGGCGGAGCGTCTGGGCGCATATTTATGGCCGCGCAATCTCCAGATGGACATGTTCTTCGAGATTATAATATAGAGAGTTTGATACATCCCATTAGATTTCAGGATATTGTATCTACAGAGGAATTTTGGGGAAATTGGCTTCCCGATATAGTGAGTCTGGCGGCTGTGATACCGAGCAGAAATCGCGGCGTGAGCTTGGTTACGCAACATATTGAGCGAAAATGTCTTGCTGAAGATGGCTTGAGCTTTTGGATTCGAGGCCGCCAATGTGATGCAAGGCTGAGCAACGAAGAATTCCATCTATTTGGTCGCGGCGCTGCGCGGCGGATGGGGATGGAATACGTTGAAGCGGTTGCATTGCCGTCCAAGGAAATACGGCCTTTCTGAATTCTCAAAGCCTACTTCGTTCGAAAGCTATAGGTCCCAAACCAAAAACGGCCCCGGATCGCTCCGGGGCCGTTCAAGTCTTGTCTTGCCGTGAGGCTCAGGCGTCGACCAGGTTCCGGTCGCGCGCCGCCGCCTGCATCGACTTCTGCAGCTTCTCGAACGCGCGCACCTCGATCTGGCGCACCCGTTCGCGGCTGACGCCGTACTCGCTGGCCAGCTCTTCGAGCGTGGTCGGGTCGTCCTTCAGGCGACGCTCGGTCAGGATGTGACGTTCGCGGTCGGTGAGCTCGGTCATGGCCGCTTCGAGCAGGCTCATGCGCAGGCTCTTCTCCTGGGTCTCGGCGACCTGGGTCTCCTGGCTGACGGCGCCGTCGTCCTCCAGCCAGTCCTGCCACTCGCTCTCGCCGTCGACACGCAGGGGCGCGTTCAGCGAGGCGTCGGGGCCCGACAGGCGGCGGTTCATCGACACCACTTCTTCGTCCAGCACGCCCAGCTTGGTGGCGATCTGGCTGACCTGTTCGGGCAGCAGGTCGCCTTCCTGGAAGGCCGAGATCTGGCTCTTGGCCTTGCGCAGGTTGAAGAACAGCTTCTTCTGGGCCGCGGTCGTGCCCATCTTCACCAGGCTCCAGGACCGCAGGATGTATTCCTGGATCGAGGCGCGGATCCACCACATGGCGTAGGTCGCCAGGCGGAAGCCCTTGTCCGGCTCGAACTTCTTCACCGCCTGCATCAGGCCGACATTGCCCTCGGAGATCACTTCCCCGATCGGCAGGCCGTAGCCGCGGTAGCCCATGGCGATCTTGGCCACCAGCCGCAGGTGGCTGGTCACCAGCCGATGGGCCGCATCGGCGTCCTCGTGTTCCTTCCAGGCCTTGGCGAGCATGAACTCCTCGTCCTTGGCCAGCATGGGGAACTTGCGAATTTCAGTCAGGTACCGGCTCAGTCCGCCTTCCGGCGACATCACGGCGAGCGCGTGCGCAGCAGCCATCTTACTATCCCCTTTCCTCGAGACGGATTGGACGGGTCGCAGCGCCTGGGAGCGGCGCGCGGACCTCTCCGCCTTCTCTCCATGCCTTAGTTAGGTATCGGGAGCGGCGGTTTGAAGGCCGATGGGAGGGAAACGGCCCGAGAAATCCGACTTCTCAACTCAGGTATTTCTAGACCCCCAATCGGGCGCCATCAAGGCGGGTTCCCGACAGTCTTTCTTATGCCGCCATAAGCCCTGCTGAGGGCAAGCGACCGACCGTGCACTTATGTGGGGAGCGCGGGCGTTTCCGAAAGGCCATAGCCTCCGCGCATGGCCTGCGCACCACATCCTATTTGACCCACCGCCTCGCCGTCCGCGAAGTGGGGCCATGGGAAAGCTCGTCGTCTACCAGTCGCTGTGGGCCATGGACGGCCTGCCGGGCGTCGATCTCGACGGCGATGTCGAGGCGGTGGTGGCGCGGGTGCTGGCGGCGGGCTTCGACGGGGTGGGCGTGAACCTCGCGCGGCGTCCGCGCGCGGCGCGCGCCGCCGCGGTGCTGGCCGACCATCGCTGCGGCTGGGAAGCCCAGGCCTTCGTCCGCACGCCCGACGAGCTGGCCCGCTTCCTCGACGAGGCCCTGGTGCTCGGCGGCGCCCATCACCTGAACGTCCAGGTCGCGCCTGGGCCACCCCAGATCGACAGCGCCGCCGCCACGATGCGCGGCCTGCTCGACGCCGTGCGCGGCTCGCCCCTGCCGGTCTTCTTCGAGACCCATCGCGGCCGCCTGACCAACGACCTTTACCTCACCGCCGCCCTGCTGGACGCCTGTCCGGACCTGATGCTGACCGGCGACCTGTCGCACTATGTCAACGCCCACGAGATGGCCCTGCCGTACGACGCTTCCCTCGCCGCGCCCCTGGCGGCGGTGATCGGCCGCTGCGGCGCCCTGCACCTGCGCTTCGCCGCACCCGGCCAGGTGCAGGTCTCGGTCGAGGCGGCGCAGCACGCCGCCTGGCGCGCCGAGCAGGAGGCCTGGATCGTCGCGGCGATGCGCGCCTGGCTGGCCCGCGCCGCGCCCGACGACAGCCTCAGCCTGATGTGCGAGCTCGGCCCGATCCCCTATGCGATCACCGGTCCCGACGGGCGCGAGCTCACCGACCGCTGGCGCGAGGCCCTGATCCTGCGCGACCGCGCCCGAGCCTTGTTCGCCGAGGCGCAGGCCTCGCCTCCGCGACAAAGATGACGCCAACGTCATTTTTGTTGCGCCCCTAAGTAAACAGTGTTTAGTTGGCGGCAAGAACAAGCTCAGGGAGCCCCGCCATGCCCGACGACGTCGCCGCCGCCTCGCGTACCCTTTCGGGAATCTCCCGCGCCGAGGAGAAGCGGATCGCCAAGTCCCTGTCGCCGGAGGTCGCCTGGCCGACCCTGGCCCTGGCGGTGATCCTGCCCGCCACCTTCGCGGCCGTGGTCGCCCTGGGCCTCACCCATCGCCTGCCGCTCTGGGCGTGCGCGCCGATCCTGGCGATCGTGTCCTACTGCCACTACACGCTGGTCCACGAGAGCATCCACGGCAACGTGGTCGCCAAGCCGGGCTTCGCCTGGGTCAACACCCTGGTCGGCTGGATCGGCTCGCTGGGTCTCGGCGCCGGCTGGCCCGCGCTGCAGCGCACCCATGTCCTGCACCACTCCCACACCAACACCGAGCGCGACCCGGACATCGCCGTGAAGGGCACGCTCGCCCGTCTCGTCTGGCGCTGGGTCAAGGGCCTGCCCACCAGTCTGCTGCCCATGGCCGTGGTGCGGCTGATCTCCAAGGAGGGCTATGCCCGCCTGCAGGGCGTCTTCAGCCGCGCCGACATCGCCCAGATCTCGGCGGTGGGCGTCGGCACGCTGGTCCTGCTCGCGGTCTCGATCGCCACCGGCCACGTGCTGGACTGGCTCGCCCTGTGGTTCATCCCCACGCGGATCGCGATCCTGATCCTCAACATCTTCTTCCAGTGGCTGCCGCACTATCCGTTCGACCGCACCGATCGCTACGGCAATACGCGCATCAGCCTCTGGGCCGGCGGAACCTTCCTGACCCTGCAGCAGAACCTGCACCTGATGCACCACCTGTGGCCTAGCGTGCCGTTCTACAACTACGCCCGTCTCTACCGCGCCCTGCGTCCGGTCCTCATCGAGGAAGGCTCGCCCATCCAGGGCTTCGGCGTCGGTCCCTGGGTCAGGTCGAAGGTCTAGGCGCCGAAGAGCAGCCTTGATCCCGCCGCGGTTCGAGGCTGTAAGAAGGGCGCAATGACACGCGCGTCGACAGTCTGGCGCAGGATCTGGGCGGCCCTCGCCCTCGTCCTGGCGCTGAACGTGGTCTACCAGGCCGGCCCCGGCCATGTGGACGCGCGCGACCTCGCCACCGCCCAGGGCGCGACCCTGGCCTTCGAGGATCACCATCCCGGCGACCGCGACGGCGGCGATCCGTCCCAGCATCTCGGCGGCGGCCATTGCGCCGGCCACTGCGGCGGCCATTCGGTGAAGGACGCCCCCGGCCTCACGGTCGCGGCGGCCCCGAGCCTGCGCGCCGTCGACTACGCCGAGGCCCGCGCGCCCGATCCGCATGGCGCGATCCCCGACCTCCTGATCCGTCCCCCCTCGGCCTGAAGCGGCGCCCGCGGGCGCCTTCGCGTCCCCACCGCTTCCGTTCCGAACAAGGATCACCATGCCTTCCCCACATCTGCGCATGTGCGCGAGCCTGCTCGCGGCCGCATGCCTTGGCGCGCCGGCGGCCTATGCCGAGCCCGCGCCGTCCTTCCGCGCCCTGCTGCGCCAAGCCGAGGCCGCCGCGCCCCGGCTGGCCGAGGCCCGCGCCGAGGTCGCCCAGGCCCAGGGCCTCGCCCACCAGGCCGCCGTCCGTCCCAACCCCGTCGTCTCGGCCGAGGTCGAGAACTTCGCCGGCTCAGGTCCCCTCCGAGGCGGCGGCGGCGCCGAGACCACCGTCTCGGTCGGCCAGGCCCTGGAACTCGGCGGCAAGCGCGGCGCCCGCATCGGCGCCGCCCGCGCCGACCTCGCGGCCGCCCAGGCCCGCGCGCGCCGGTCCTCGGCCGTGTTCGCCTTCGACCTCGCCGACGCCTACGCCCGGGCCGAGGCCGCCGAGCGTCGCGTCCAGCTCGCCCAGGAGAGCCTCGCCTTCGCGCAGGAGGACGCCCGCGTCGCCACCGCCCTGGTGCGCGCCGGCAAGGAGGCCGACGTCCATGCCCTCCAGGCCCGGGCCGCCGTCCAGGCCGCCCGCGCCGCCCTGGACGAGGCCCGCGCGGCCCGCGCCCAGGCCTTCGGCGCCCTGTCGGCCCTGTCCGGCTCGCCGGTCCCCCTGACCTCGACCCCCGACAGCCTGCTGGCCCATGCCGACCGGGGCGAGCCGGTCCCGCGTCCCGACCCGCTCGCCAGCCCC
>CAMFHW010000064.1 GCA_945952175.1 uncultured Phenylobacterium sp.
ATACGCGATTGCCTCTTGTCTCGTGGGCTCGGAGATGTGTATAAGAGACAGGGCTGACATTGGGGCCGATCAGCACGTCGTCGCCGATCTCGATCCCGCCCTCGTCGTAGAAGGTGCAGTTCTGGTTGATGAAGACGTTGCGCCCGATGCGCGTGTCCGGCCCACCGGTGGCGTA
This sequence comes from uncultured Phenylobacterium sp., assembly GCA_945952175.1. Lineage (GTDB taxonomy): Bacteria > Pseudomonadota > Alphaproteobacteria > Caulobacterales > Caulobacteraceae > Phenylobacterium. The sequence goes on from CAMFHW010000064.1 coordinate 176, forward strand.
GAAGGGCGGAACCAGCAGGACGCCGTCGTCGAGGGTCGCGCCCAGAAGTTCGCCGAGCAGGGCGCGGACCTGGTCGGCGTCGTTGAAGGTCAGGCGGTTGAGACGGGCGGTGATCTCGGCCGCGCGCCGGACATTGGCGGTCATCGCCCGCGATTCCGGGGTTCGCCGGTGGATCATCCGGGCGCGGTCGGGGTTCGGCATGCCGGGACTGTTCGGAGATTCGGCGCCCCGCGCTATTCGGCCGGCGGCTCCCAGAGCTCGATCGGATTGCCTTCCGGGTCGTGGATGCGGGCGAACCTGCCGGTCTCCGGCGTGTCCCATTCGGGGTCGGTGATCGCTTCGATCCCGGCGGCGCGGAGGGTGGCGAGGAGGGCGGCGAGATCGGCGACACGCAGGTTGATCATCCAGGCCTTGTCGGCCGCGAAATAGTCGGTGTCGCGCGCGAAGGGGACGAACATGGTCGGGCCGGCCTGCTGCACCCAGGGCGAGGCCGGGTCGGCGCTTATGCCCAGATGTTCCTGATACCAGCGTTGCTGGGCCTCCGGGTCCTTCGCCCGGAAGAAGACGCCACCGATACCGATCGCAGACATGAGGGCCTCCTGATCCGCGGCGAGACTAGCCGCCGCGGACCCTTGGAGAAAGCGCCGCCCGATCAGTCCTGGATCGCCTCGATGCCGAGCGCCTCGGCGCGGGCGACGCCGTCGCGCATGGCCTGGAGCTGTTCGTGAGAATGGCCCACCCAGCCCTGGATCTCGCCGACGATCCGGAGCGGATAGCGGCTGCGGTAGGAGCGGGTCGGATTGCCGGGGAACTTCTTGTCGGTGAGGTTGGGATCGTCCTCGATGGGGCCGGTCGGCTCGACGATGTAGATGCGGCCAGGGCCCTCGCCGCGGGCCAGCTCGGCGCCCCAGGTGGCGGCCTCGAGGGTCTCGCTCAGATAGACGAAGGCGGCGATCCTGCGCTTGCCATAGTTCGAGGGATAGCCCGGCGCGATCAGGTCGCCCGGCGCGAGGTCGGCCTTGGCGCCATGATAGTACGGCCCGGTCGGCGCGGCTTTGCTGGTCATGTGTCGATGGCCCCTTGAAATCGCGGACGAAAATCCGTCCGTCGAGGGCGTCACAAGCTGCGCATAAATCGCGCCGCGACAATTCTTGAACTGAAGATTTTCGCCCCCAAATCCCAATCAGGCGGGCAGGGCTCGCCGGTTCGACCCACCATTTCGGGGCGCCAGCAGGGCGGCGGCGACCGGTCGCGCGGTTTTCCTTGGCGCGGGGGCGGCAAGTTTCGTAAACGGTCGCGTTTCCGCAGGGGGCGTCCGTGCGGGCCTTTCCTATCTTATGGGGCCGCGCGAGCGGTCCCCCAAGTCCAAGCGTCTAGAGCCATGCCGAGCCTGAACGAGATCCGCTCCACCTTCCTGGGCTATTTCGAGAAGCGAGATCACCTGCTGATCCCGTCGGCTCCGCTGGTGCCCCAGAACGATCCGACCCTGCTGTTCGTCAACGCCGGCATGGTGCCGTTCAAGAACTACTTCACCGGGGCGGAGACGCCGCCGGCGCCGCGGGCGACCTCGGTGCAGAAGTGCGTGCGGGCGGGCGGCAAGCACAACGACCTGGACAATGTCGGCTACACCGCCCGCCACCACACCTTCTTCGAGATGCTCGGCAACTTCTCGTTCGGCGACTACTTCAAGGAAGGCGCGATCGAATACGCGTGGGAGTTCGTGACCAAGGAGCTGGGCCTCGACCCGTCGCGCCTGATGGTCTCGATCGCGCCCAGCGACGACGAGGCGGCCAGCTACTGGAAGAAGATCGCGGGCCTGCCGGACTCGAAGATCGTGCGGCTGGACGAGAACTTCTGGTCGATGGGCGACACCGGGCCCTGCGGCACCAATACCGAGATCTTCTACGACCACGGCGACCACGTCGCCGGCGGCCCGCCCGGCAGCCCGGACGAGGACGGCGACCGGTTCGTGGAGATCTGGAACCTGGTCTTCATGCAGTGGGAGCAGTTCGCGGACGGCACGCGCAAGGACCTGCCCAAGCCGCAGATCGACACCGGCATGGGCCTGGAGCGGGTGACCACCGTCCTGCAGGGCGTGACCTCGAACTACGACACCGACATGTTCCGCGCCCTGATCGGGGCGAGCGAGGCGGCGACGGGGGTGAAGGCGCAGGGCGAGGCGAAGTTCTCGCACCAGGTCATCGCCGACCACCTGCGCTCGACCAGCTTCCTGATCGCCGACGGGGTTTCGCCGTCGAACGAGGGGCGCGGCTATGTGCTGCGCCGGATCATGCGGCGCGCCATGCGCCATGCGCACATCCTGGGCGCGGCCGAGCCGCTGATGCACCGGCTGGTTCCGGCCCTGACGGCGGAGATGGGCGCAGCCTATCCGGAGCTGCGCCGCGCCGAGCCGACCATCGTCGAGACCCTGCGCCAGGAAGAGGAGCGGTTCCGCCGCACGCTCGGCCGCGGCATGGTGTTGCTGGAAGAGGCGACCGCGGGGATGGCCGAGGGCGACATGCTCTCCGGCGAGACCGCCTTCAAGCTCTACGACACCTATGGCTTCCCGCTGGACCTGACCCAGGACGCGGTGCGGGCCAAGGGGCTCAGCGTCGACCTCGACGGCTTCGAGGACGCCATGAAGCGCCAGCGCGAGATGGCGCGCGACGCCTGGACCGGCTCGGGCCAGGCGACGGCGGCGGCCGAGTGGTTCCAGATCCGCGAGCGGGCCGGGGCGAGCAAGTTCCTCGGCTATGACGGCGTCGAGGCGACCGGCCAGGTGAAGGCCCTGGTGGCGGGCGGCGAGGAGATCGCCGAGGCGGGCGCGGGCCAGACCGTGTTCGCGGTGTTCGACCGCACGCCCTTCTATGCGGAGAGCGGCGGCCAGGCGGGGGACACCGGCGAGGTGGAATGGGCCGGCGGCAAGGGCCGCGTGCTCGACACCCAGAAGCAGGCCGGCGATCTGTTCGTCCACGAGATCGAGATCGTCGAGGGCGTGCTGAAGGTGGGCGGCGACGCGCGCCTGGCGGTCGACGCCGAGCGGCGGCTGGCGACGCGTTCGAACCACTCGGCGACGCACCTGCTGCACGCGGCCCTGCGCCACGTGCTGGGCCCGCATGTGAGCCAGAAGGGCCAGATGGTCGACGGCGAGCGGATCCGCTTCGACTTCAGCCACGGTGCGCCCGTGACGCCGGCGGAGATCGACGCCATCGAGGCCGAGGTCAATGCGGTGGTGCGCCAGAACCTGCCGGCCGACACCCAGGAAATGGCGCCGGACAAGGCGATCGAGGCGGGCGCCATGGCGCTGTTCGGCGAGAAGTATGGCGACAGCGTGCGCGTGCTGACCCTCGGCCACGCGCTGGAGGGCGACGGCGCCTATTCGGTGGAGCTTTGCGGCGGCACCCACGTCGCGCGCACCGGCGATATCGCGCTGTTCAAGATCGTCTCCGAGGGCGGCGTGGCGGCGGGCGTGCGCCGGATCGAGGCCCTGACCGGCGAGGCGGCCCGGCGCTGGCTGATCGAGCAGGCTCAGGTGGCCAAGGGACTGGCCGACCAGTTCAAGGTCCCGGTCTCCGAGGTGACGGCGCGGGTCGAGGCGCTGGAGGCGCAGCGGCGCAAGCTGGAGAAGGAGCTGGGCGACGCCAAGCGTCAGCTCGCCATGGGCGGTGGCGGGGGCGGGGGCGCCCCGGCGGTCGAGGAGATCGGCGGGGTGAAGCTCCTGGCGCGCGTCATGGACGGGGTCGGCGGCAAGGACCTGCGGCCCATCGCCGAGGAGTTCAAGAAGCAGAACCCGGACTCGGTGATCGCGCTCATCGGAACGGCCGAAGGCAAGGCCGCGGTGACCGTGGCGGTGACCGGCCAGGCGGCTTCGCGCTTGAATGCGGTGGACCGCGCCAAGGCCGCCGTCCAGGCGCTGGGCGGGCAGGGCGCGGGCGGCCGGCCGGACTTCGCCCAGGGCGGGGCGCCGGACGGGGCCAAGGCGGCGGAAGGCCTGGCGGCGGTCAAGGCGGTGCTCGCCGGCTGAGCCGGCGAATACTTCGGCCGAACCGTCTCGGTCAGGTACCCGACGCTAGAAATTCCCCTGTCAGGTGAAAAAGCCAAGCTTTCGGCACGCGGCCTATTTGTTTGGTTGCTCTAACATTTTTTAACGTTAAGACCTGTTGGCGACTCGGCGCCGCTTCGGCGGGCCGAGGCGATAATTTCCAAGCGGGGCTTCAAATATGCGTAAAATCCTCGGGCTCGCCGCGACGACCGCGGCGCTCGCCCTGGCGGCCTCCGCCGCCCACGCGACGACCTTCGTCGGCGACTATTCGGCGACGGTGAACGGCAGCGATCCGGGCCTGATCATCAAGACCACGGACCTGCCCGGCGCGATCAACATCAACCTGGCGAGCGTTGGCTCCAGCGCCACGGTGAACCTGTTCACCATCTGGACGCCGGAGACCGATGTCGCGCTGTTCGAGGACACCGTGTCCAAGCCGATCTCGGTGCTGTTCAGCTTCACCGCGCCCGACACCTTCGGCGGCGTGGTGGCCGGCGACACCTACGGCGTCTGGGGGGTGGCCGAGAAGGGCCACGTGAGCTGGGACGGCCCGGTGATCCTGAACTTCGGCAACGGCGGCAAGCTGAAGGTCTCGCTGAACGACGCCGACTTCAACAAGGGCTATTTCGGCCTGACGGACGGCGAGAAGTACGGCGCGACCATCAAGGGCAAGTTCACCCTGATCGCCGCCTCGGCGCCGGAGCCGGCGACCTGGGCGATGATGATCGCGGGCTTCGGCCTGGCTGGCGCGACCCTGCGCCGCCGCCGCTCGGCGAACGCCGCGGCCTGATCGGGCCACGATGGGAAGAGGAGAGGCCGGGGTTCGCCCCGGCCTTTTTCTTTGGCCGCGGCCCGCGGCTCAGGGCGCCTCGCAGGCGACCCTCATCAGGGTGGCGGGGCCATGATTGCGGCCGGTCTCGGTGTCGTAGAGGAAGCCGCGCTCGTCAGGCAGCCAGGCGATGGCCTCCTGCTGCTGCAGGGGCGGGGGCCTCAGCACCTGCCAGGTCTCGCCCTTGCGCCATTCGGCGACCGGGGGCAGGGGCTTGGAGAGGTCGAGGTCCAGCTCGAGGATCGCGCCATAGGTCAGGACCAGGGCGTGGCGGCCGTCGGCGGCGATGTCGAGGCCTGTGACGATCCAGGCATAGAGGGGCAGGTCGGGCAGCAGCTTGGGCAGGTCGAGCTCGCCGACCTTGGCGAAGACTTGCACGCCCTCGGTCTGGGCAAGCTGGCTGGCGGTGAGCTTGAAGATCTGCGCCGCGCCGGGATGGGCGAAGTCGCGGTCCGCCGGCTTGGTGATCAGGATCAGGTCGCCGTTGGGCAGGACAGCGAAGGCCTCGGCGTTATGAGGCCCGTCGGGATAGCGGGCGCGCACGGCGCGCAGGGGCGTGACGATGGGGGCGAAGTCCTTGACCTCCTCCACCAGGGTGAAGACCACCTCCGACCGGGCGGCGGGATTGTCGCCGATGTCGCCGAGATAGAGGCAGGTGGCCTTGCCGCAGCGGCCCAGCGACATCTCCTCGATGTCGGTCGGGTGCGGGCCCTTGAGTTCGACCGTGCTGGTGCGCCCCCCGGCCATGTCGGTGACGTAGAATCGCAGGCCGTCGCCGGAATCGTTGTTGTGGTAGAGCCGGCCCGGGAAGCGGGCGGAGGCCTCGAGGCCGCTGGCCTCGCTGATGATCACCGGGTCGAGCAGGCCGGCCTGGGCCGGAGCGCCCCACTTGGCGCAGAGACCGGCCTGGGCTGTGGCCGGCGCCCCAAGGATCAGCGCGCAGGCGAGGGCGGCGACGGAGCGCATGAAGGATCCTCCCAAGGGTGTGGCGGAAGGATCGAGGGCGCGGCGCCGACGGTCAAGCCGGCGCCGCGCCACCAGCAGGCTTCAGCCCTTCGAGAATACGCAGATCTTGTTGCCCGTCTGGTCGCGCAGATAGGCGCCGTAGAAGCTGGTGGACTCCGGCGGGCGCGGGCCCGGGGCGCCCTCGTCGGTCCCGCCCTGGGCGAGGCCGGCCGCGTGGGCCGCGTCGACGCTGGCCTTGTCGGGCGCCAGGAAGGCGATCATCACGCCATTGCCGCCGCGGGCCTGTTGGCCGTCGAAGGGCGGGCAGATGAAGGTGTTGGCGTCGCCGCCCGCCGGTCCGTAACCGGCCCAGCCGCCTTCGAAGAAGGCGCGGGGCGCGCCGATGGCCCCGAACACGGCGTCGTAGAAGGGTAGCGCGGCCTCGACGTCGCGCGCCCCGATGGTGACATAGCCCAGCATGGATGATCTCCCGTTCAATTCGGCGGCAAGCCTATCGCGTCGTTCGAACAAATCAAGAACATATACCGGCGGTTTCCGGACCTGATCATCCCGCGTCGCGGACGTTGGAGGCGTGGATGTGCAGGATCTTCCAGGTCCCGCCGCGCCGGACCAGGACCACGGTGCGGCGGCTGAGCGCGTGGGGTTCGAGGAGGTGGAAGGAGCAGACGGCCATGTCGCCACGGGCCTGGACCATCAGGTCGTGGGGCGTGAGGTCCTGATAGGGCGGGCCTGGCGCGTGGCGCGGCAGGTCCTGGGCCAGCCGGCGCATGCCTGCCGGCATGCCGGGACGGCGCAGGTAGTCGTCGAGGCGGATCTGCTGTGGCGGGACCGGCGACAGGATGGTGCGGTCGAACGAGGTCGCCTCGGCGTCGAAGGCGGCCTCCATGGCCGGCAGGTCGCAGGCCTCGAAGGCCTTGAGGAAGGCCAACAGGGCGGCGCGCGGTCCATCCTCCGGCGCGGATGCGGCCGGAGCGGCGGCGAGGCCGAGGGCGCCGACAGCCAGGGCGGCGCGGCGACTGGGACGGGGTTCGGTCATGCGGTCCTCCCGGGCGACGGGGCGCGGCCCGCGCCCGGCCAGGACTTGCGCGCCGGTCGGAAGGGCGCGAGGCTCCGGCCCATTGCTTGAACCATAATAAATCGCCCAGGGAGGGCGCCTATTCATGTCAGCGACGATCAATCCCAATGGAACCCTGAAGGGCAAGGTCGCCCTGGTCACCGGCGCCAGCCGCGGCATCGGCGAGGCCATCGCGGCGCGCCTGGCCATGGAGGGCGCCAAGGTGGTGGTCTCGGCGCGGACCGCGAGCGACGGGGAGAGCCGGCTGCCCGGCACCCTGGGCGACACTGTCGAGCGCATCAAGAAGGCCGGCGGGCAAGCGACCCTGATCAAGGCCGACCTCGCCCAGGCGGTCGAACGCGAGCGGCTGGTCGAGGAGGCGGTCGCCGCCTACGGGCCGATCGACATCCTGATCAACAACGCCGCCATCACCTATTTCATGCCGGTGATCGAGTTCACCGAGAAGCGGTTCAAGCTGATGATGGAGGTGCAGGTCTATGCGCCCTTCCACCTGGCCCAGCTGGTGCTGCCCTCGATGATCGAACGCAAGTCGGGCTCGATCGTGAACATCTCCTCGCCGGCCGGCCTGCATCCGAAGCCCCCCTATCGCGGCGGTCGGGGCGGCACGGTCTATGGCCTGTGCAAGGCGGCGCTGGAGCGCTTCACCACCGGCCTGGCCTCCGAGGTCGCCGGCGACAACATCGCGGTCAACGTGGTCTCGCCGGGCCTGGTCGACACCCCCGGGGTGGCGGTGCACGGCCTGATCAACGAGCAGTCCAAGGACCGGGTGCAGCCGATCGAGTTCATCGCCGAGGCCGTCTACCAGCTCGCCAAGGCCGACCCCGCGACCATGACCGGCCGCATCGACTATGCCGAGCCCTTCCTGAAGGAACTGGGGATCAAGCCGTCGGAGTTGGTCTAGGCCTCCTGGTCCTCCCCCGTTGGGGGAGGACCTGCACGTCGCCGCCCTTGCCTTTCTGGCCGACGCCCCCTCTGATCCGCCAACCTTCTTGGGGGGCGTAACATGAGACGGCTGGCGGGCGTTTTGGCGGCGGGTGCGGTGATGGCGGCGGCGGGACTGGCGAGCGCGGAGAAACTGACTGTCGAGCGGGTCTATTCCGCGCCGGACCTGTCGGGGCCGCGGGCCCGCGGCGTGAGTGTCGCGCCGGACGGGTCGATGGTGACCTATCTGAAGGCCAAGGCCGACGACCCGCGCATGACCGACCTGTGGGCGGCCGATGTGGCGGGCGGCGAGCCGCGGCTGCTGATCGACGCCCGCGCCCTGATCCCGAAGGATCGCGTGCTGTCGGAGGCCGAGAAGAGCCGCCGCGAGCGCCAGGGCGTCCAGACCCACGGCGTGGTGGCCTATGACTGGGACGAGGAGGGCCGGTTCATCCTGGCCCCGGTCGAGGGCGACCTGTGGCTGTGGTCGCGGGCGGACGGCAAGCTGTCGCGCCTGACCGACACGCCGGAGGACGAGATCGACGCCAAGGTCTCGCCCAAGGGCCGCTTCGTCTCGTTCATCCGCAACGACAACCTCTATGTGCAGCCGTCGCGCGGCGGGCCTGAGAAGGCGCTGACCAGCGGTGGGACCGAGCTTTCGAGCTGGGGCGCGGCCGAGTTCATCGCCCAGGAGGAGATGGATCGCCAGACCGGCTACTGGTGGAGCCCGGACGAGAGCCGCATCGCCCTGACCCACGTCGACCAGACCGGGGTCGATGTCGTCGAGCGCCTCGACATCAACGCAACCGGCGCGACGGTGGTCAAGCAGCGCTATCCGCGCGTGGGCCGGCCGAACGCCAAGGTCGAGCTCTATGTGGCGGACGTCGCCACCGGGGCGCGGACGAAGGTCGACCTGGGCGCTGACGCCGACATCTACCTGGCCCGCGTCGACTGGTCGAAGGATGGCAAGACGCTCTACGTCCAGCGCGAGAGCCGCGATCAGCGCAAGCTCGACCTACTGGCGGCCGATCCGGCGACCGGCAAGACGCATGTGGTGCTGACCGAGACCAGCGCCCACTGGATCGACCTGTCGGACGATTTCCGGGCGCTGAAGGACGGGACCTTCCTGTGGTCGTCGGAGAAGAGCGGCTGGAAGCACCTCTATCTCCACAAGGCCGACGGCAAGCTTGTGCGCCAGGTGACCGGGGGCGATTGGCCCGTGGACGCGATCCAGGGCGTCGACGAGGCGCGCGGCGTGGTGATCTTCACCGCCAACAAGGACACGCCGGTGGAACGGCGGCTGTATGAGGTCTCCTATAAGACGGCCGGCCAGCCCAAGGCCCTGACCAAGGCCGGCGGCTGGTGGACCGTGAAGGTGGCCGAGAAGGGCGGGACCTTCGCCGGGACCTACGAGGATCCGGCCACGCCGCAGCAGACCGGCCTCTATCGCGCCGACGGCGCCCTGGTGCGCTGGATCGAGGAGAACAAGCTCGCCGCCGGCCACCCCTTCGCGCCCTATGTGGACCGGCTGCGCACGCCGAGCTTCGGCTCGATCAAGGCCGCCGACGGCCAGGACCTGTGGTGGTCAATGCGCACCCCGCCGGGCTTCGATCCGGCGAAGACCTATCCGGTGGTGGTGAAGGTCTATGGCGGGCCGGGCAGCGCCCTGGTGCGCAAGGTGTGGAACGACCCCGCCGACCAGCTCTATCTGGAGGCCGGCTTCATCGTCTTCAGCCTGGACAATCACGGCACGCCGAACCGCTCGGTGGCGTTCAAGACTGCGATCGACCGGCGGATGGGCCAGCTCGACGTGGCCGACCAGCTCGCCGGGGTGAGCTATCTGAAGAGCCTGGCCTATGTGGACCCTGCGCGGATCGCGGTCACCGGCTGGTCCTATGGCGGCTACATGACCCTGATGCTGCTGACCGCGCCGGATTCGCCGTTCGCCGCCGGGGTGTCGGGCGCTCCGCCGACGGACTGGCGGCTGTACGACACCCACTATACCGAGCGCTACATGGGCACGCCGGCCGACAATGCGGCGGGCTATGCGGCCTCCGAGGTGACGGCGCGCGTGGGCCGGCTGAAGCCTGACGTCCTGATGCTGATGCATGGCATGGCCGACGACAACGTGACCTTCGACAACTCCACGCGGCTGATGGCGGCCCTGCAGGCGCGGCCGGTGGCGTTCGAGACCATGATGTATCCGGGCCTGCGCCACCGCGCCGGCTGGACCCAGGCCAACCTGGCGCACCGCATGCGCACGACCCTGGAGTTCCTGACGCGGAAGCTCAGCCCGACGCCCGCCCCCTGAGGGCGGGTTCCTCGACGATCGGCGCGGCCTCGCTGATGATCTCGTCGAGGGCGGCGCGCAGTTTCTGACCCGCGGGGCCCAGCTCGGCGGCGACGATGGCCCGCATGGCCCAGCGGTCGACGGTGACCAGCACCTCGCCGTCGGGATCCTCGATCTCGGTCAGGGCCTGCACGGCCTTCCACGCGCCATCGTTGGTCATTCCCGCCCGGCGGCGAAGATCCGGCAGGGGCAGGGGCGTGTCTTCGTCGGCCACATAGAGCAGGGCGACGATCTGGCTGACGGTGAAATCCGGGTTGACGCTCCGAAGAAGCTCCATGGCTTCCAGCAGGGCGTTCCGCCTGCGCATATGTGAACTTTCTGTAATCGTCGGAAGATTACATCCAGTTAAGACAATTTTGTTGAATCGAGCAAGCGTTCGAGGGTATCATATCTACATTACACAAATTTAATATTGGTAACATCGACGTATCAACGCGCGTAAGGCGCGGACTTAGCTGGAAAATTGACGTCGACCGGCGTTCTTCACCTGAGAAACGCTCAAAACAGGCGTGCGAACCGTCTTACGGTTAGCTATTAGGCCGATGGCGTTTAGTTCGAGGGTAGCTATGAAATTGTGGGGCCAAATCTCGGTGGAGCTGACGGTCGGCGACTATGTCGAGGCAGCGGATCACCAGCGTCGACTGGAGGACATCCTCCGCCTCGTGAAGGACGCCTATCCCGACGCGACCCTGTCGATGCGCGAACGCCGCCAGCGCAAGTCGCAACCCATGGTCCGGGCGCTGCCGCGGTCGGCCTCCACGGGCAAGCTGAACGACTATTACGAGCGCTCGTAGGATGCGGCCGAGGGACTCGCTCCTGGAGGCGCTCTCCTATTTCAAGGAGATCGCTCCGGGCGTGACGGTCAATGAGATCATCACGTTCCTCTATACGTGCGAGAACGAGGGGCTGAGCGTTCAGGAGCTGGCCTATGTCAGCCGGATGACCGAGCCCACGGCTTCGCGCAGCATCCGCTCGTTCGGACCGCCGGATTCGGAATGGGCCCGGCCGCCGGCGCTAGGCCTGGTCGAGGCGTTCCTCAATCCGAACGACGGGCGCAGCCGCATCATCCACCTGACGGAGCAGGGCCGCGCCGTGCGCAGCCGCCTGGACGCCGTGATCCAGCAAGCGATCGCCATCGCGCGCTAATTCCGAGCGCAGATGAACGCGAGTTAATTGGCGCAGATTGCGCGCCTCGTAGTCATTTGGCCCCGAGGCCAAGCATCCGGACGGGAGGGATCGGGTGGCTGAATTCGAACTCGACCGCCTGGATCTGCAGATCCTCTCGGCGTTGCAGGAAGACAATCAGGTCAGCGCCCAGGCCCTGGCCGAGAAGGTGCCGCTGTCGCCATCCGCCATCCTGCGGCGGATCCGCAACTACCGAGCCTCCGGGGTGATCACCGCCGACGTCTCGGTGCTGGAGCCGAACCTGACCGGGGAGCGGATCTCGGTCCTGTTCCTGGTGCAGCTCGAGCGGCATGCGCCGCCGGCCATTTCGGGGTTCCGCAACATGCTGAACGGCGCCCCCCAGATCCAGGTCTGCCTGGAGATCTCGGGCGTGTACGATATCGCGGCGATCGGCGCCTTCCGCAGCATGGAAGAATTCAACACCTTCGCCGACTCCAACATCGCCGGCGACCCCGCTGTGCGCCGCTACGAGGCGAGTTTCGTCAAGCGGCGCGTGAAGATGAGCACGTCCATACCCCTCTAGGAATGAATTCGCGGGTCGTCGCGCACGATCGTTTCGGCTTAGCTAAGTGATTGCGTTGGCGTAATCAATTTAGTTGACCGTGGTTATCTCAGTCTTTGTGTCTTTGACGAGACATTTTCGTATGAAGATTGAGGCCCGTTTGTCATCGCGTTGACGCATCAGCCGATCCGCCAGTAACACCGGCGTAACCGGGCGTTTCGACGCGCGGGACCGAACCGTTTCGTGGGGAGCGGAAGCCGCCTAGGCGGCGGGCCGCTGGAGGATCCAGACTTGAAAATCAACACCATTCGAGAGCGCCTGCTGGCCTCTTCGATGATCTGCGGCGTCGCCCTGGCCGCCGGCCACGCCTATGCGGCCGAGAACGCCACCGAGGTGACCGAGATCGTCGTCACCGGCACCCGCATCCCGACGCCGAACCTGACCAGCGTTTCGCCGGTCACCGCCATCGGCGCCGCCGACA
>CAMFHW010000065.1 GCA_945952175.1 uncultured Phenylobacterium sp.
ACTCAGAGGCAGACGGGCAGGTCTTGTAGTCGGGGATGTGGGCCAACCCCTGCGGGTCGATCTCGATGCGGTCGGCCTTGGCGGTGACGGTGAAGACCCCGCCCTCCAGCGGCAGGGTCAGGGTCCCGGTCTCTTCCACATGGATCGCCCGGCCGTCGGCGCGGCGACGGCGCTCCAGGTCGGCGACCCATTCGGCGGCCTCGCGCGCCAGGGCGTGCTCGCGCGCCAGCGCCTCGGGCGGCATGCCCTGCTCGGCCAGGGCGTCCACATAGAGCCGCTCGAAGATCGCCGCGGCGTCGGCGGGCACAGCCCCCGGATGGTCGCGCGCGAAGGTCTCGAAGGCCGCGTGGATCGCGGTGCCCCGGGCGCGGGCGTCGACCGCCTCGTCGGGCCGGTCCAGCGGGTAGAGCCGCAGGATGTCGCGCGCCCAGACGGCGTAGGGATCGCGGGTCAGGGCCTCGATGCGGGTCACCGCCATACGCCGTGGCCGGTCGGCGACGGGGGGGATTGGCGCCGGGCGGCGGGCGGGCTCGTAGCCGTCGGCGGCGTCCAGGGCGCGGGCCCAGGCCAGGATCTCCGGGCGGCCAGGAAGCTCATCAAGTCCCGCGCCGCGCGCCAGGGTCTCCAGCCGCCACAGCCAGCGCGACTTGACGGCCGGCGAGCCTTCCCGCCGTTCCGAATGCAGCAGGATCACTTCGTCGGCGCAGGCGGCCTGGGCGAAGTCGTGGGCGGCCAGCCCCACGCGCCGCTCCGGCGGCGGCAGGCCCAGCGCCTTGCGCATCGGCCGCGACAGGAAGGGGTCGATCGGCGCCCCCTGCGGCCAGGTCCCTTCCTCCAGTCCGGCGACGATCAGCCGGTCGGCTCGGGTCAGTCGCGCCTCGATGGCGCCCAGGATGCGCAGCCGCGGATGGGTCGCCCCTCCGGCCCGCACGGTCTCCCCGGCCACCAGCAGCTGCAGGAGGTCGTGGAAGCCGCGCGGCGAGGTGTCGGGCAGGCCGTCGGACTCGTCGATCAGCCCGGCCAGCAGCCGCGCCAGCGCCTCGCCGCCCTGCCCGGCCCACAGCGCCGCCGAATCCCCGTCCGCGTCGCGCGCGAAGGCCTCCAGGCTCTCCGTCAGGCCCCGGGCCGCCGCGCCGGGAGCTCCGCCCGCCGCCGCTTCCGCCGGCGCCAGCGCGGCTTGGAACCGCGCCACCAGGTTCAGCGCCTCGGGCTGGGCGACGAGCCTCGCCTCCAGCTCCGTCCAGTCATGACGGCGCGGCCCGCGCAGACCCGCGCGCTCAAGGGTCTCGCGCACGGTTTCCAGCGCCTCGGGCGCGAGGCCCAGCCGGACCAGAGGATGCTTCAGGATCGCCAGCATGCGCACCGGGTCCAGCGGGTCGACCACCGCCGCGGCGACCAGGCCCGCCAGCACCCCGCACGGGCAGCCCGACAGCGCCACCCCGGCCGAGGAGTCCGCCGCCACGCCCCAGCGCGCCAGCTTGGTCGCCACGCGCCGCGCCAGGCTGAGGTCCGGCGCCACCAGGGCGGCCGTGCGCCCGGGCGTTTCCAGCACCTCGCGCAGCAGCAGGGCCGCGACCGTCGCCGTCTCTTCCTCGGCGCGCGCGGCGATCACCGACAGGCCCTTCAGCCCCTCGGCGATCGGATCGATCCCGTCGCCCTCGGCCTCGCGGCGCAGGTCGCCGATCGAGGTCAGCCAGTCGGCCGTGGCCTTCGGGGCGCGCAGGGCCTCATTGATCACCCGCCGACGCCAGCGGCCGCGGGTGGCGAGCGTCGGAGAGCCCGGCCACAGGGCCACGCCGCCCCGCGCCACGCCGGCGCGCGCAAGAAGGCGTTTCATCGCCCCCTGTGGATGTTGCTCCTCGACCTCGAGCCAGGCGTCCTCGGCCAGGCTGTCGTCCAGGCCCGGCAGCACGACGCAGCCCTGCGGCGCGCGGGCGATCACCGCCAGCAGATCGGCGGTGGCCGGCGCCGTGCCGGTCGAGCCGGCGGCCACCAGCACCCCCTGCGGCGGATCGTCGTCCCATTTCTCCGCGAGCGCTCGCAGCAGGGCCACACGGCGGGCGCTGACATCGGCCAGGCCCAGTTCGGCCAGCCGCTTCGGCCATTCCACCAGGGCCATCTCCAGGAACTCGCGCGAGATGCGCCAATGCTCCGCCATGTCGGCGGTGACCAGGTCGGCGAGGCCGGCGGTCGGCGAGACCTCCTCGATCTGCAGGCTGTCGAGGAAGCCGCCGAGCGCATCGGCCAGCTCCAGCGCGCCCGAGGCGGTGAGTTCGCGCTGCAGCTCCTTCTCGTGGCCCTTCACCAGCCGGATCAGCTCGAAGCGGCGGCGCAGGGGCGCGATGGCGGCCGGCAGGTCGACGGCCAGATCGCCGGGCTCGAACGGCGCCTCGCCCTCGTCGAGATCGCCCAGCGGCCGGATCTGCGGCGGCAGGATCGCCCGCCCACCCGCCGCCGCCACGAAGGCGTCGGCGAGGCTCCGCGCGCCGCGCCGAGTCGGGGTCAGTACAACGGCCTGGGACAGGGCGTCGGGGCCCAGCGGCGCGAGCGCGTCATGAAGGCCGTGGGCCAGGTCGGCCACGAACGGCCGGTGCGCCGGGATGTTGAACCAGCGCGGACCCTCGCCCGCGAAGAGCCGGGGCGTGCTCACTTGAGCCGGGCCTCCGCCGCCTCCCTGGCGGCCGGATCGCCCACGTGCATCCAGAAGGCGTCCATGACCACGCCGTAGATCCGCCCCTCGTCCTGCAGCCGCCACCAGGTGGGCAGGATCGAGAAGGCCCCGTCGGGCGCGCCGTCCAGCACCTGCGGCTTCATCAGCTGGAAGCCGACATTGGCGAAGGGCGCCGGATTGGCGTCGTCCTGCGAATGGGTGATCCGCCCCTCGGCGTCGATGAAGAAGCCGCGCGGGCCTTCGAAGCCGATGCCCTGGCCCTTGGGCACCAGGAGCAGCAGCATGTCCATCTTCGCCGGGTCCCAGGCGGCCTTCATCTGCTCCAGCGGCGGGGTCGCGCCGTCCAGCCAGAGCGAGTCGATATTGGCCACCCAGATCGGCGCGTCGCCCAGCAGGTGCAGGGCGTTCCGGATCCCGCCGCCGGAATCCAGCAGCCCGGCGCGCTCGTCGGCGATCAGCACCTTCGGCCGCTCGCGCCCCGCCAGATGCGCCTCCATCTGGTCGGCGAAGTGATGGACATTGACCACCGCGGTCTCGACCCCAGCCTCGGCCAGGCGGTCCAGCACGTGGTCGATCAGCGCCTTGCCGCCGACCTCGACCAGGGCTTTCGGCATGTGGTCGGTCAGCGGGCGCATCCGCGAGCCGATCCCGGCCGCCAGCACCATCGCCACCTTCGGACCCCTCACCACGCGCGCATCTCCACCGGCACGTGGCGGTCGAACCAGGCCTGGAGCCCCGCCAGGGCCGGATCGGTCAGGTTGCGCTCCAGATAGCGCCAGGTGCGCGGCATGAAGGCGCGATACTGCGGCCGGCCCAGCAGGGTCTGGCGGGCGAACACCCGGCCCAGGATCCGCGCGGCGTTCGAGGCCGCGAGCGCGCGATAATCGTGCAGGAAGGCCTCGCGATCCAGGCCCGGCCGGGCCGCGAGATAGCGGTCCAGCATGGCCGCCTCGGTTTCCGCCGACACGTCGCGGCGCGCGTCCTGCAACAGGTGGGTCAGGTCCCAGGCCGGGTGGGCGCGCAGGGCGTCCTGGAAGTCCAGCAGGCCGACCCGCGCCACGCCCTGGCGCTCCGGCAGCCAGAGCAGGTTCTGGGCGTGGTAATCGCGGTGGGTGAAGACGCTGGCCCCCGCCTCGCCGCGCACCCAGACCGGCGCCCACAGCGCGTCCCATTCGGCGACCACGTCAGGCGCGAAGGGCGTCATGCCCATCAGCTTCGGCCACCATTCCAGGAAGGTGTCCGTGCCGATCTTCAGCGCCAGGGCGTCATAGCTCAGCAGTGGCCAGGACAGTCCTTCGGCCTCCAGGGTCGCCGGCGGCGGCGTCTCGTGCAGGCGGACCTGGACATCGACGGCGGCCTCGTAGAGCGGCCGCTCCGGCGCCTGCCCCTCGGCGATCAGGGTGGCGAACAGCCCGTCGCCCAGGTCCTCGATCACCGCCAGGCCGGCGCCGACGTCGAAGGCCTCGATACGCGGCGCCGACAGGCCGTGGCCGCGCAGATAGTCGGCGGTGGTCACGAAGGCGGCGATCGAGCCGGCGGCCAGCCGCGCCGCGGCGTTGTAGCCCAGGCCCAGGCGCTCGGCCGGCGTCGCGTCCGGGGGGCAGACCGCGGTCTCCACCATGGCCGGCTGGTCCATCAGCACCAGGCGCGCGCCGCTCGGCGCCGTCAGCCGCTCGTAGCTCCGCGTCGAGGCGTCGCCGGCCAGGGGCCGGCGCTGGGCGCCGCCCAGGCCATGGGCCTTCAGGAACCCGATCTTCTGGGCCTCACGATCCGAACTCAAGCTCTCGTCCTTCCCAGGCGCCGTGGCCGGTCAGCCGCGCGCGCCGTGCGTCGCCATCGAGGGCGATGTCTATATCGAGTCGATCCGGCGGCAGACGATCGCCGAGCCGCTGCGGCCATTCGATCACCGCGGCGCCTTCTTCCAAGGCTTCGTCGAGCCCGATCTCATAGGCTTCGTCAGGGTCGGAGAGCCGATAGAGGTCGAAATGCGCCACCGCCAGCCGTGCGCCCTCATAGAACTGCACCAGGGTGAAGGTCGGGCTCGGCACCTCCTCGCCCGGCGTCGTCAGGGCCCGCACCAGGGCCCGCGCCAGGGTCGACTTGCCGGCCCCCAGCGGCCCGGTCAGGCACACCGCCTCGCCAAGCCGGAGCACGCCGGCCACGCGCGCGCCCAGTCGGGCGGTCTGCGCCTCGTCGGCGAGGGCGAGCTCGATCATGAAAAGGGCTGGTCGGGATGGTTCGGCAAGACCTGGGTCACATAGGCCTTCATCGCCTCGGTGGCGACCGTCGAGTCCGGGTCCAGCTGGTTCCACCCGATCAGGGGCCCGACGATCAGCGAGAACTCGCGGCCCTTCTTGTTCAGCAGTTCGTGGAACAGGGTGATGTCCCGCAGCTCGCCTGAGAAGCCGTGGAAGAAGTGGAACAGGGTCGACCAGGGCCCCGACAGGTGCAGCGGCAGCACCGGCGCCTCGTACTTGCGGGCGATCGACAGCGCGCTGGCCATCCACGGCTCTTCCTTCAGCACCCCGTCCGCGCCCTTCCGCGCCAGCCGCCCCGCCGGGAAGATCACCAGGGCCTGCTCGGCCTCCATGGCCTCCTTGGTGAGCTGCAGGGTCACCCGCGTCCGCTCGCGCGTGCGCTTCTCGGCGACCCATTCCACCGGGATCAGGGCCTCGTCGAAGCCCGGCGAGACGCGATGGGCGTCGGAATTGGCGTAGAAGCGGATGTCCGGCCGCAGCCCCTTCAGCGCGTCATAGACCGCGATGCCGTCGCCGATGCCGGTGGGGTGATTGCAGATGGCGATCACCCGTCCCTCGCGCGGAACCCGCTCCAGCCCGTGCACGGCCACCTGCAGCCGCAGCATGTCGGAGATGTAGTCCAGGGCCGCATGGCCGGGCAGGGGCGCGATGTCGTCCGCCATACGTCGCGCCTTGCCGTAGTCCAGCATCCTGTAGAGCACCGGCCGGATCAGCGGCCAGGCGACGCTCCCCGACAGCCTTGGCGCGCGCTCGGCGATCAGCGTGTCGATGATGTGGTCATGATAGCCCCGCCGGACGGGCAGGGCGTCGGAGGCGGCGACCGTCATGGCCGCCAGAATGCCCTTCGCCGCCGCCGCCCGGCAAGAGGGCCCTCAGGTCCGCCGACTGACGATATCCTTGAACTGCTGGCGGGTCTTCACGCCGTGCTGCCGGTCCGAGGGCGGCTTTTCCGCGCGATGTCCCAGTCCCTGCCGCGCGCCCTCCGCTTCCAGGTCGTCCAGCTCGTCCATGTCCGGGGCCGGCATGGGGCGGGTCTGCTTGTCGGCCATAGAGAAGCTTCCTCTTCTTTTCGGGGATGCTCGAAACCAACCGGCGGCCGCCACGCCGGGTTCCCCTGCGCGAGATTGCGGCGCGCGCCCGGTCGGGCTAGGCCAGCGGCGATGGCCTCCGCACTGCAAGCCGCCTATGACGCCCGCCTCGCCGAGGGGGCCATCCGCGCCGATCCCGCCCAGGCGGCGGGGCTTTCGGCGCTCATCCGCCTGGAGGCCGACCTCGAGGCGTCCGAGCCGGGCAAGCTCGCCGCCCTGTTCAACCGCAAGCCGGAGAGCCAGCGCGGCGTCTATCTCTGGGGGCCGGTCGGCCGAGGCAAGTCCATGCTGATGGACCTGTTCTTCGAGACCGCCCCGGTGAAGGCCAAGCGGCGGACCCATTTCCACGTCTTCATGGGCGAGATCCACCGGCTGATCGGCGAGTGGCGCTCGGGCGACGCGGCCGCCCGCAAGGCCCGCTTCGGGCAGCATCCCCCTTCTTTCGGATCGGCCTTTGGCCGATCCTGGAGCGGGGACGACCCGATTCCGCCGGTCGCTGAGGTCGTGGCCGACCAGGCCCGCCTGCTCTGCTTCGACGAGTTCCAGGTCACCGACATCGCCGACGCCATGATCCTGGGCCGCCTGTTCGACGCCCTGTTCGCCCGCGGCGTCACCCTGGTGGCCACCTCCAACCGCGCGCCGGACCAACTCTACAAGGACGGCATCAACCGCCAGCTCTTCCTGCCCTTCATCGACATGCTGAAGGCCCGCCTCGACGTGGTGACGGTGGCGGGCGGCCACGACTACCGCCTCGACCGCCTGCGCGCCGCCGGTTCCTGGTTCTCGCCCAACGATCCGGACAACGAGCGCACCTTCCTGGCCCTGTGGCGCGACATGCTGGGCAAGGAGGACGAGGTCGGCGCGACCCTTGAGATCCTGGGCCGCAAGGTGCACCTGCCCCACGCCGCCGGCGGCCTGGTCCGCGCCGGCTTCGCGAGCCTGTGCTCGGTAGCGCTCGGGCCGAACGACTATGTCGCCATCGCCGAGCGCTTCCATACCGTCTTCCTGCAGGACGTGCCCAAGCTGACGCCGGCCCGCCGCGAGGAGGCCCGGCGTTTCGTCATCCTGATCGACGCCCTCTATGAAGCCCGCGCCCGCACCGTGATCCTGGCCGAGGCCGAACCGGACAAGCTCTATCCCGCCGGCGACGGCGCCTTCGAATTCGAACGCACCGCCTCCCGCCTCCAGGAAATGCGTTCGGCCGACTGGCTGGCGGAGGTCGACTAGCCCTCCGGCGGCTCCGGCTCCCCGCCATCAACGCCATCGACCCCCATGTCGGGCATCGGCATGGGGCGCTCGATCCGCGCACGGATCTCGGGGTCCTTCAGCAGGGCCACGCGCATGATCTCGCGGGCCTTGGGCGCGGCCATGGTGGCACCGCTGGCGCCGCCGTGCTGCACGATCACCGACAGGGCATAGCGTGGGTCGTCGTAGGGGGCGAAGGCGACGAACAGGTTGTGGGCCTTCAGCCGCCACGGCATGCCCACGTCGGAACGCGAACCCTTGTCGAAGCTGCGCACCTGGGCGGTGCCGGTCTTGCCGGCCATCTTGATCGGGTCGAGGCCGAGCTGGCTCTGCTTGTAGGCGCCGCCGGTCACGTCGTTGGCCACCGCCGCCATGCCCTCGCGCACCCGCATCAGATGCTCCGCCGAGCCCGCGAGGTCTGGGGCCTCCGCCCCGCTCGGCCGCTCCTTGCCGCCCACCGACTTGATCAGCCGCGGGACGAGCGCCTTGCGGCCGTTGGCGAGCCTGGCCGTCATCACCGCCAGCTGCAGCGCGTTCACCGACACATAGCCCTGGCCGATGCCGTAGCTGAGGGATTCGCCGGGGAACCAGGTCTGGTTGGCCGGTGACTTCTTGAAATAGGCCCGCTTCCAGGCCGTCGAGGGGATCACCCCCTTGTTCTGGCCCTGGATGCCGATGTCGAAGGTCTGGCCGAGGCCGAAGGCGTGGGCGACCTTGGCGATGGCGTCCGGCCCGATCTTGACCGCCACATTGTAGAAATAGACGTCGCAGGAGTTCTTGATCGCGTCGTGCAGGTTCTGCGGCCCGTGCCCGTCATGCTTCCAGCAGTGGAAGGCGCGGCCGCCGAAACCCATGGCGCCGGTGCAGACATAGGACTGGGCCGGGTCGATCCCCGCCTCTAGCGCCGCCAGCCCGACCATGGTCTTGAAGGTCGAGCCGGCCGGGAAGGTGGCCGACACCGCCTTGTCCATCATCGGCTTGCGCTCGAAGGCCGAGAGCGCGCGATAGAGGTCCGGCGTCAGGCCTTTCACGAACTTGTTGGCGTCGAAGCTGGGGGCTGAGGCCATGCACAGGATGTCGCCGGTCCGGCAGTCCAGCATCACCGCCGCGCCGCTCTCCTCGCCGAACACCTCGACGGCGCGGTTCTGGATGTCGGCGTCCAGGGTCAGGGCGATCTCCTGGCCCGGCGTGGACGGGATGTCGCCGCCGACGTCCTTGCGCACCTCGCGGCCGCGGGCGTCCACCTCGACCTTCTCCGCGCCCGGCCGGCCGCGTAGCTCGAGGTCGAAGGCCTTCTCCACGCCCAACCGCCCGATGCGGAAGCCGGGATGCAGCATCATCGGCTCGGAATTGGGCCCGGTCGGCGTCAGGTCCTCCTCGGTGGCCTTGCCCACATAGCCGATCACATGGGCGAAGGCGCCGCCGAACGGATAGACGCGGATTTCGCTGGTGTCCGCGCTCACCCCCGGCAGCTCGGGCGCCCGCACATTGATCGCGGCGAACTGCTCCCAGGTGATGTCCTCGGCCACGGCGATCGGCTGGCGCTTGGGCGCGCGGGCCAGCGCCTTGGTCATCCGCGCCTGGTTGTCCGGGTCCAGCGGCACGAAGCGGGTCAGGGCCTGCACCGTCCTGTGCGGGTCGATCCCTTCGTCACGCTCGGCCATCAGCCGGTAGCTCTGGCGGCTGGAGGCCAGTGTCACGCCGTTGCGGTCGACGATCCGCCCGCGCGGCGGCAGGACGAGCTTGAAGTTGAACTGATTGCCGGCCGAGAGCTTGCTGTAGTGGCTCGAGTCCAGCACCTGGAGCTGGGCCAGGCGCCCTCCGAGCGCCAGCAAGCCGCCCGCCGCCAGACCTCCGAACAGGAAGGCGCGGCGATGGAAGATCCCCTGACGTACATTGACGTCGGGAAAGAAGATCGACGGTTCGCTCATGCGCGCAGGCTCGACGCAGGACGGATGGATGTGGGATGTCGTGGGCGTCGCGCGGGCCACGGCCTGCGATAGCTTGGGAACGGTTTTGACCTTGAAGGGCCATGAAGCCCGTGTCCAGCTTGGGTTTGTCGAGGAGCCGACATGACCGATCTCGGGCGCGCCTTTCGGCGTCAACGACGGCTGCGGGGCATGAAACAGGCCCATGCCGCCGAGCTGCTGGGCGTCAGCCAATCCACCGTCTCGCGCTGGGAGCGCGGCGGCCAGGCGCCCTCGCCGGAGGCCGCCGAGGCGCTCGCTCGGCTCATCGCCGCGCCAGCCATCGCCGACTTGCCGTTGAAACGCCTGGTCGAAGGCGCGCTCTCGCCGACGCACCTGGTGGACGACGTCTCCCACGCCCTGCTGGCCGCCTCGCCCGCGCGGGCCGCGCGCTGGCGAGGTTCGCCGGCCGAGCTCGCGGGCCGGTCGCTCTGGCCCTACGCCTCCGAGGCGATCCAGGCCATGGAGTCGCGCCTCGGCGAGCTGGGTTGGCATGAGCCCGCCGCGTCGGCCCTGGCGTTCCGGACCGACGCCAACGCCGGTGATGGGCCCGTGCCGATCCTGCCCGGCCTCGTGCTGTGGGAACGGATCGCGCTCGCCGACGGCCGCGAGGGCCGGCTGGTCACCACCGTGACTGAAGTCCCGGCCCATGCCTGGCTGGTCGCCGCATAACTTATGCGTGGGGCCGCCGCCGCCGCGGCGCTAGGCTCCGTCCATGGCCGACTTCGCCCGCTATGACGCCCGCCACTACCCGACCCTGCCGGTGCGCGAGGGCTATTCGGCCTGGTCGGAGACCTATGAGGCGACCGTCCTCGACCTGATGGACCTGCGGCTCATGGAACGCCTGACGAGCGTCGACTGGGCGCAGGCCGACCGCGCCCTCGACCTGGCCTGCGGCACAGGGCGGGGCGGCGTCTGGCTGCGCGCCCGCGGCGTGGCGCGCCTGGACGGCCTCGACCTCACGCCGGCCATGCTGGAGCGGGCCCGCGCGAAGGGCGTCTATGACCGGCTGGACGAGGGCGACGTCACCGCCACCGGTCTTCCGGGCGGGACCTATGGCCTGATCACCATGCTGCTGGCCGACGAACACTTGGCCGACCTGGCGCCGCTCTATGCCGAGGCCGCGCGCCTGGCGGCGGCCGGCGGCCGTTTCGTCCTCGTCGGCTATCACCCCTGGTTCCTGATGTCGGGCGTGCCCACCCATTTCGACGCCGCGCCCGGCCAGCCTCTGGCGATCGAGAGCCACGTCCACCTGTTCGCCGACCACGTCCGCACCGCCCACGCCGCCGGCTGGCGCCTGGTCGAGCTGGAGGAGGGTTTGGTCGATGCGGCCTGGATCGCCGCCAAGCCCAAATGGGCCGAGCGCGAAGGCCGGCCCGTCAGCTTCGCCTTCGTCTGGACCCGCTAGCGCCTGAGACTTTCGACCAGCTCGCGGGCGAGCGGCCGCAGCTCCGCCAGGGCGCGCACGCAGATCTTCAGCTCCCGCATCGCCCAGTCGTCGCTCAGCTCGACCACGCCCAACGCCATGGTCCGCGCCGCCCGCGCCGCGGTCGTCTGGGGCACGATGCCGATCCCGACGCCCACCTCGACCATGCGGCACACCGCGTCGAAGCTGCGCAGCTGCACCCGCAGGCGCAGCGGCTTGCCCTCGCGGGCGGCCTTGTCGGCCAGGAACCGTTGCAGCGAGCTCGACCGCTCCAGCCCGACGAACTCATGGTCCAGCACCTCGGCGAAGGTGACGGCTCCGCGCGTCGCCAGGGGGTGGCTGGCGCCGACCACCACCACGAACCGGTCGAGCCGGAACGGATAGGTCTCCAGCGCGCCCATCTCCACCGTGCCGGCGACGATGCCGATGTCGGCGACGCCCTCGGCCACCAGGCCCACGATCTCGTCGGAGAGCCGCTCTTCGAGGTCGACGCTGACATGCGGGTGGGCGGCCAGGAACGAGGCCAGGGCCTCGGGCAGGAATTCGGTCAGCGCATTGGTGTTGGCCAGCAGGCGGATCTCGCCGGACAGCCCGCCGGCGAACGCGGCCAGGTCCTCCCGCATCCGGGCGTTCTGGGCCAGCATGGCGCGAGCGTGCTTCAGAAGCGTGCGGCCGGCCGGTGTCGGGGCGACGCCGGAGCGCGAGCGGGTGAACAGCGGCGCGCCCAGCGCCGCCTCCATGTTGCGGATCCGGGTCGAGGCGGCGGCGAGCGCGATGGCGGCCTTTTCGGCGCCCTTGGTGATACTGCCCGCGTCGGCCACTTCGCAGAACAGCCGCAGATCTGTCAGGTCGAACCGCATCCTTCGCCTTTCGCGAAGGAAGACTACAGCAAAAGCGACTTGCCGTGCAGTTCGGATCGTTCAGACTTAAGCTTCCGCGAAGGAAGGTTCGTGCGCGGCGGCGGCTTCGTTGACACGTCAAGGAGCGCGCTTAAAAGCGGACCGGCTTGGCGCCTACGGGAAGACCCCAACGGGAACACCTATGACTGACACCCGCGAACGACCGCTCTCGCCGCACCTGACCTCGGGCGGACCCTTCGCCCTGCACTGGCGCTGGCATCTCACCATGTTCACCTCGATCGCCCACCGGGCGACGGGCGTGGCGCTGTATGTCGGGGCGCTGATCCTGGCCGGCTGGGCGATCGCGCTCGCCGCCGGGCCGGACGCCTACGCGACCTACATGACGCTGCTGGGCGGGCCGCTCGGCAAGCTGGTGATGTTCGGCCTGACGGTGTCGGTCTTCTACCACCTGGCCAACGGCATCCGGCACCTGACCTGGGACGCCGGCAAGGGCCTGGACATCAAGACCGCCAACGCCACCGCCGTCGTCGCCATCGCCTTCGCCATCGCCGCGAGTCTCGCGGTCTGGGCGATCGCCCTCATGGCGGGAGCGCTCTGATGACCAACTACCGTACACCCCTCGGCCGCGCCCGCGGCCTCGGCTCGGCCAAGCACGGCGCCGGCCACTGGATCGCCGAACGGGTCAGCGCCGTCGCGCTCGTGCCGCTGGTGCTCTGGGGCGTCTTCGGCGTCCTGCGCCTGGCCACCGGCGACTACGACACCGCCGTGGTCTGGGTCGGCCAGCCGCTGAACGCGGTGCTGCTCGGCCTGCTGGTGGTCGTGGCCTTCTGGCACATGAATTCCGGCATGCGGGTCATCGTCGAGGACTACATCCACAAGATGTCGACCAAGACCGTGCTGCTGCTGGCGAACCTGTCCGTCTGCGCCCTGGCCGCCCGCCTCGCGCTCTCCTCCATCCCCAACGTCGCCCTGGCAGGCGCTCAATAGCCCCATGCCC
>CAMFHW010000066.1 GCA_945952175.1 uncultured Phenylobacterium sp.
CGGCGACATGCCTGGCGCCTCCGTAGGACTGTGCGAACGCGCTATGGCGCAGGTAGGCTCTGCCGGCGCGCCGGGCCAGGGCCGGATAAGAGATTTGCCGGCGAAATGTGCTGTCGGCGCCGGGACGGCTCGGACGTCCTTAGGCCAAACCCATCACGAGGATGACCTCATGTCCTTCCAAGCCTATCTCGACAACATCCAGGCCAAGACCGGCAAGTCGGCCGACGAATTCCTCGCCCTTGCCGCCGACAAGGGCTTCACGGAGGACGGCGTGCTGAAGAAGGGCGTCAAGGCGGGTCAGATCCTCGACTGGCTGGCGGCCGACTACGGCCTCGGCCGGGGCCATGGCATGGCCCTGGTCGCGCTGATGAAGCAGCACAAGGCGTCGGCCGGCGCGGTCACCGGCGGGGCGTGACAAGGCCACGCTAGGAGGCGGCCGCCCGATTGGCTACAACAGGCCCATGCCCGACGGCGAGATCAAGACGGCCAAGGCCCCCGCCAGCGACGCCCGGTTCGGCCGCGGGTTCCTGCTCGACATCTGGTATTTCGCCGCGCTTTCCTCCGACCTGAAGCCCGGCAAGCTCCAGCGCTACGAGATCCTCGGCGAGCCGGTGCTGCTGGGCCGCGACCGCCAGGGCCGCACCTATGGCCTGCGCGACATCTGCCCCCACCGCGCCGCGCCGCTCTCGGCCGGCAAGCTGGTCGCCGAGACCGACGGGACGCCCAGCGTCGAATGCCCCTATCACGGCTGGCGCTTCCGCACCGACGGCGCCTGTTCGGCCGTGCCCTCCCTGGTGGCCGACCAGGCCATGGACGTGTCCAAGATCCGCGTGCGCCGCTATCCGACCGCCGAGAGCCAGGGCATGGTCTGGATCTGGGTTTCGTCCGACCCGCGCTTCTCCGGTGAGCCGCCCGAGCCGCCGCCCGTCTTCGAGGGCGTGGTGGGCGGCGGGCCGAAATTCGTCGACCACATGGACTTCGAGGCCCATGTCGACCATGCGGCCGTTGGTCTGATGGACCCGACCCACGCGCCCTACGTCCACGGCCAGTGGTGGTCGCGCAAGGCCAAGGGCCAGCACGACAAGGCCAAGGCCTTCGAGCCGGCGGAGCGGGGCTTCGTCATGACCCGTCACCCGCCGTCGAAGTCCAACCGGCTCTATCGCCTGCTGGGCGGGGACCCGCTGACCGAGATCACCTTTCGCATTCCGGGCCTGCGCTGGGAGCACGTGCTGGTCGGCAGGCGCCAGGTGCTGGCGCTCACCTGCCTGACGCCGGTGACCGAGACCCGCACCCGCATCACCCAGATCGTCTGGACCGACCACTGGGTGGCCAACCTGCTGCGGCCCTGGTTCAAGCGGATGATCCGCGTGTTCCTGCACCAGGACGGCGACATGGTGAACCTGCAGAACGAGGGGCTGAAATACGACCCCTCCCTGCTCTGGATCGACGACGCCGACCGTCAGGCCAAGTGGTACCAGCAGCTCAAGCGCGAATGGATGGCGAGCCGCCGCGAAGGGCGGGACTTCGTCAATCCGGTGGAGGCCGCGACCTTGAGGTGGCGGAGCTAGGACGCCAGGGCCTGCTTGGGCTGTTCGACGAACAGGCGCAGGTCGTCGACCTTGATGGGCGCGAAGCCGCGCTCCACGTCCCAGTCGAGCCGTCCGCCCAGCGCCGTGACCGTCGAGACCGGCTCCAGCTTGCGCAGGTCCATCCGCGACAGGGCCGCATGCGGCAGCTTCACATAGAGCACCGGCAGTTGCTCGGTCTCCCGCGCCCCGCCCTTGGGCAGATGGCAGCGGGTCAGGACCTCGACCGTTTCCACGCCGACCGTGCCCAGCACCTCCACTCCGACCCGCAGGCTGATCGAGCAGATGTTCGACAGGTGCAGTTCGCGGACGTTCGGCGCCGGCAGGGTGGCGAATGCGGCCTCGCCGGTCGGCATCAAGGCGCAGGTCTCGTCGGGCATGGCGTCGAGCTCATGGCCGTCGATGAAGACGATGAAGCGCCCGGGCGCGGCCTGCATCACGGCGAAGCCTTCCAGGGCGCCGCCGACCGCCTCACGGTCGACATTGGCCTTCAGAGTGGTCTCGATGGCGTTGATATCGAGGGCCAGCACGCCGGCGGCGGCCTGAACGTCGGTGTTGTGCGCCTCGGCGGCCTTGCGCGCCTTGTCATAGGCCGCCTGGTCGGCCTTGGCGGCGGACAGCACCCGTTCGGCCAGTTCGCGCCGGCGGTCCCTGCCCAGTCCGAACAGCGAATCGATGACGCCCGGCTCGTAGCGGGCCAGCGCCTTGCGCGCCGCCATCTCCTTGGCGTTGGACCGGGGCGCCGCCTCGACCAGCCCGCGCTGGGCGATCTCGTTCCAGTCCTTGCGGTCGTACTTCACGCAATGGGCCCGGGTCAGCCGCTCGATCTGGGCGTCCAGCCGGGCCACCGCCGGCGCGCCTGCCTCGGGCTTCTTGGCGCGGCGGGCGTCGCGATCCTTGCGCTCGCGTTCGCGCATGGCGCGCTTGGTCGCCCGGTCGATCCGGTTCATGGTGGGGATAATGGTCCTGGCCGCGTCCTGACCCGACATGTCGACCCCTGGCTGGGCGGCATGGCGCCGCACCCATTCTGAGTATGTTCAGCTAACTTCGTTTTTCTGACTGAGCCGTTAAAATCGATGCAGACCTTTGTTTCCGATGATCAAATCCTGGCTTACGACGACATCTCGCCTAGCGGCGGCCACGAGCGAACCATCGTCCTGGTCCACGGCTTCGCTTCGAATCGCAACGAAGGCTGGAAACGCACAGGCTGGTATCAGGCCTTTGAGCGTCGCCGGATCCGCTGCATCGCGCTCGACCAGCGCGGCCATGGCGAGAGCGCCAAGCCCCACGAGTCGGAGGCCTATGAGCGGGCCAGGATGGCCGGCGACGTGCTGGCCCTGATCGACCATCTCGGCCTCGGCCAGGTGGAGCTGTTCGGCTATTCGATGGGCGCACGCACGGCGCTCGCCGCCGCCCTCGCCGAACCGGGTCGTTTCTCGAATCTGATCCTGGGCGGGGTCGGCGGCGCCATGATCGGCGAGCGCGCCCTGCCGGCCGGCAATCCCATGGCCCAGGCCATGCTGGCCGACGATCCGGCGACCATCACCGAGCCGATGCTGCAGAGCTTCCGCCAGTTCGCCGACGAGCAGGGCGAGGATCGCAAGGCGCTGGCGGCCTGCACCGGCGCGGTCAATCCGCCCTTCGACCGCGACGCCATGGCGGCCCTTCGCGTGCCGGTGCTGGTGGTGACCGGCCAGCGCGACTCGACGGCCGGCGATCCGGAGGAGCTGGCGGCCGCCTTCGGCGACGGCCGGGCCAAGATCCTGCCCGGCTGCGACCACTTCAACGCCATCCCCCACGGCCTGACCAAGGCCGCGGTGTTCGACTTCCTCGACGGCGTCGAAGACGATCCCTGGGGCCGCTAGTCCCGCGGTCCCAGATTGTACGGCCCGCCCTTCTCCAGCGCCTTGCGGTAGGCGGGGCGATCCTGGAAGCGCTTCACCCAGGCAGCGATGTTGGGGAACTGGCCGAAGCGGCCGAAGGCGCCCGCGACCTCGCCCACGAAGCTCATCTGGATGTCGGCGGCCGAGAAGTCGCCCATCAGCCAGTCCTTGCCGGCCAGGGAGGTGTCGACATAGCCGAGATGGTTGGCGATCTCGCTCTCGAGGCGCGGATGCAGCGGCGCGCCCGCATCGCCCAGGCGGCCCACATACATGAACAGCATCAGGGGCAGCATGGCCGAGCCTTCGGAATAGTGCAGCCACTGCTGGTAGGCGTCGTAATCGGCGCTGGCCGGATCGGGCGCCAGGCGGCCGCCGGCATGGCGGCGGACGATGTAGTCGATGATCGCCCCGGACTCGTTGATGGTGACCCCGCCCTCGGTGATCACCGGCGACTTGCCGAGC
This sequence comes from uncultured Phenylobacterium sp., assembly GCA_945952175.1. GTDB lineage: Bacteria > Pseudomonadota > Alphaproteobacteria > Caulobacterales > Caulobacteraceae > Phenylobacterium. Next base: position 3,932 of record CAMFHW010000066.1, read on the forward strand.
GGGTGGACGGCGGTGAGCTCCGGCGGGGCCAGCCGGGTCGTGGCGTCCCGCGCGTAATTCTTGATCTCGTAGGGCAGGCCCAGCTCCTCCAGGAGCCACAGGATGCGCTGCGAGCGCGAGTCGTTCAGGTGATGGACGACGAGCATGGGCCTTCCTCCGTCTTTGTTGTGTAGCTGCCGTAGCGGCGCGAGTGGCGGGCGGCAAGCATCCCCTGTAGTCGTTCCCCATGAGCGACGCCCTGATCCTGCCGGACCTGCCCAACAAGCTCTACGCCGCGGCCGATCAGGCCGATGCCTATGTGGCGCTCGCGCGCGCCGCGGTCGCCGAGCGCGTAGCGCCCGGCGGGCGGCTGGATCGCAAGGCGCTGGACGCCGAGCAGCATGTCGCCCATGGCCTGGCCTGGGCCGCCGCCTATGCCGAGACCTTGCGCCAGACCGCCGCCTGGGCGGCCGCGATGCAGGCGCAGGGGCGGTTCGGCGAGGCCGAGGCCCTGCCGGCTCAGTTGCTCGCGCACGAATATCTCAGCCAGCTCGCCGGCGGCGTCCCGATGAACCAGGGCGAGACCTTCCGCCCCGGCGATCTCGGCCTCGACGGCGGCAAGCTGGCGGCCGCGGCCGAGACGTTCCGACCGGGCGCCACCCAGGCGGTCAAGGCCCGCATCGTCGAGCTCCTGGCCGACGCCCGGGCCCATCCGTCCCTGGAGGCCAGCGGCCTGGACGAGACGCTCGACCTGGTCCGCGAGCAGTTCAACGCCTTCGCCCTGGAGCGCATCGCCCCCTTCGCCCACGGCTGGCACCTGAAGGACGAGCTGATCCCGCTGTCGCTGCTGGAGGAGCTGGCGGCCCTGGGCGTGTTCGGCCTGACGGCGCCCGAGGCCTATGGCGGCTCGGGCATGGGCAAGACCGCCATGTGCGTGGTCTCCGAGGCGCTGTCGCGCGGCTGGATCGGCACGGGCTCGCTCGGCACCCGTTCCGAGATCGCCACCGAGCTGATCCTGGCCCACGGCACGGAAGACCAGAAGGGCCGGTTCCTGGCCGCGATCGCCGCGGGCGAGATCATCCCCACCGCCGTCTTCACCGAGCCGGAGTCCGGGTCCGACCTCGGCTCGCTGCGCACGCGGGCGGTGAAGGATGGCGAGACCTGGAAGGTGACGGGCGCCAAGACCTGGATCACCCACGCCGCGCGCGCCGACATCATGACCCTGCTGGTCCGCACCGATCCGGCCTCGAAGGATCATCGCGGCCTGTCGATGTTCCTGGCCGAGAAGCCGCGGGGCGCGCCTGAAAATCCGTTCCCGGCGCCTGGCATGAGCGGGGGCGAGATCGGGGTGATCGGCTATCGCGGCATGAAGGAGTACGAGATCGCCTTCGACGGCTTCGAGGTCGCCGACGAGAACCTGTTGGGCGGCCGGGCGGGGGAGGGCTTCTCCCAGCTGATGGCCACCTTCGAGAGCGCGCGGATCCAGACCGCGGCCCGCGCCATCGGGGTCGGCCAGGCGGCGTTGGACGTGGCGCTCGCCTATGCCCTGGAACGGCGGCAGTTCAGCCAGCCGATCGCCGAATTCCCGCGCGTCGCCAACAAGCTCGCCATGATGGCCGCCGAGTTGCTGGGCGCGCGCCGCCTCGCCTGGTTCGCGGCCCGCGCCAAGGACGAGGGCCGTCGCTGCGACCTGGAGGCCGGCATGGCCAAGCTGGTCGCAGCGCGGGTGGCCTGGGCCGCGGCCGACAACGCCGTGCAGATTCATGGTGGGACGGGTTTCGCGATGGAGACCCCGGTCAGCCGTCTGCTGGCCGACGCCCGCATCCTCAACATCTTCGAGGGCGCGGGCGAGATCCAGGCCCAGGTGATCGCACGCCGGCTGTTGGAAGGCGGGAACTAGGCTTCGCCAGCCTCGGCCACCTCGGCCTTCAGCCAGCGACGGAACCGCGCGATCTTCGGCAGGTCCTCCTCGCCCCGGCGGCAGACCAGGCGATAGGCCTGTTTTGAGCGCATGGTGATCGGGAAGGGCGCCGCGAGCCGGCCAGATTGGAGATGGTGCGCCACCAGCGGCAGCGGCGCCTGGACGACGCCCACCCCGTCGACCGCCGCCTGCAGGGCGGTCATCAGGTTATCGAACCAGACCTCGCGGCCCTCCGGCGCATCGGCGAGGCCCGCGGCCCGGAACCAGGCCCGCCAGCCCCTTGGGTCCTGGGCGATGCAGATGCGGGTGACCTGGGCGAAGTCCTCGACGCGGTCCAGCTGCGCGGCGATGGCGGGCGTGCAGACCGGCCCGGCGGTGATCGGCAGGATCAGCTCGGAAAACAGGTTGGGCGGCGCCGTGAAGCCCAGGCGGATGCCGACATCGATCGGCTCGACGTCGAAATCGACCAGCGACTGCGACAGCTCCAGCCGCAGCTCCAGGCCCGGATAGCGTTGCTCGAAGTCGTCGACCCGATGGGCCAGGAAGGCGGTGGCGAAGGCGCCGGCCGCGCTCACCCGTAGCACGCCGGCCCGCCGATCCTGCCGCAGGGCCGCCGCCCCCCGGCGCAACTCGTCGAAACCTCGCGAGACGTAGGATTGCAGGACCCGCCCCGCGTCGGTGAGCTCGACCCGGCGGTGATGGCGCAGGAACAGGGGCTGGCCGAAATCCAGTTCAAGCGAACGGATCTGGTGGCTCACCGCCGAGGGCGTCAGGCGCAGGGCCTCGGCGGCCGCCTGGAACGAGCCTTCGCGCGCGGCGGCCTCGAACGCGCGCAGCGCGCTCAGCGAGGGCAGGTTGGTGCGGGCCTCCATGCCGCGAGCCAAGCATGAATGCGGCTCACGCGACAGTCGACGTCGGGGAAGGCTGGGCCCGGCCTGTCTAGCGGGGCCGGAACCCGTCCGCGATCAAGCCCACCTGGCGGTCGAACACCGCGCTGAGCTGGGTCGCGTCGGCGTCTTCCCAGGCGGCCAGGCGATAGGTCCAGGCGTAGATGGCGGTGAGCGCGTCGATCACGCCCTCGAGGTCGACGGAGGCGTCGACATCGCCGCGCTCGACGCCGCCCTTGAGCAGCTCGCGCATGATCTCGCGCAGCCGCATGTTGCGGCCGTAGGGCCGGGTGTTGGGCCCCAGCGTCCAGTCATAGGCCGCCGCGATGTGGGCGAGGAACAGCTTCGTGCGCCGGGTCTCGTAGGCGTAGTGGATCGCGAACATCGAGCGCAGGCGATCGGCGGTCGAACCCCGAAGGTTCGGCGCCACCCGGTCGAGCTCGGCATAGAGGCCGTCCAGCCGGTCGGCCATCACCTGGGACAGGATCTCGCTCTTCGAGGCGAAGGTGGTGAACACGCTGCCGACCGAGACCTCGGCCCGCCGCGCGATCTCGCGCACCGTGGTCTCCTCGTAGCCTTCGGTTTCGAACAGGTCGCGCGCCGCATCCAGCACGCGCTGCCGAGTCGCCTCTTTCTGCGACTTGCGAATGCTCAACAGCTCACCCTCCGACGACGCGCCTCGCTCAAGGCAAGGCGTCGCCGAAGGTGGGGAACCCCAGGTCATCGGAGCAAGAAAATGATCAGCCGCGGCGCGCGCCGGCCAGGATCACGCGGATCTGGTCGCGGGCCTTGGCTTGCAGGGCGTCGAGGCTCCAGCCCAGGAAGATGGCTTCCGGGTAGTTGGCCAGGTAGCAGTCCCACAGCATCTGGGTGCGCAGCTTGATCTCGGCTTCCTGGCTGAGTTCGCCACGCTCGACGCCGAGTTGCAGCTGTTCGGCGATCAGCTCGTGCAGGGCCTGGACCGGCGGCGAGGCGCGCAGTTCCGGGCCCTGGTCGGGCGCCCAGGAGATCGAGAAGGCGGCGCGGGCCAGCGGGAGCTGGCTCTTGTAGAAGGCGTAGCCGGCGGCGAAGGCGCGCAGCAGGGCGTCATCGACCGTGCGGCCCTTCTGGGCGGCGTCGCGCATGGCCTCGGACAACAAGACCATGTCCGCGTTCATGATCTCGCGGAACAGGTCGGACTTATCGCTGAAGTTCGCGAACACCGCGCCGGTGGACATGCCGGCGGCTGCGGCGATGTCGCGGATCGTGGCGCCCTCGTAGCCCTCTTCCGAGAACAGCTTGCGGGCGGCGGCGAGCACCTTCAGGCGCGTCTGCTGCTTGGCCAGGGCGCGGCGGGTGGGGACGCGGACCTCGGCCTCGAGGTCGGCTTGGAGAGAACCGGGAACGTGTTTCATCGGGCCTCCAGCCTCGCGAGCGCGGCTTCCGCGCGTTGTTCGAACTCTACGCAATATTCGTCGACGACCTTTTCCAACAACTCAGCGTAGCGTTGGGCGAGGCGGCGCCCGTCGCGGGCGGCCTCGCGCAGGTCGACGATGAGCTGACGCACTTCTTCTTCAGACTGAGCGTCGGTCGGCGAGGGCCGTCCATCCGCTTGGGCGACTATCATGGTGGGTCCCGTTCTAGCCTTTCGCCGCGGCGCGTCCAAGCGAAGGGTCTCGATGAACATGATCAGCGAACTCGTTCCGCGATACGAGTCTCAGGCGCCTTTACCCGAATTGGTGAAAGCGTGACAGTGTGGCGCGGCGTCGCACATGCCGCTGTTCTGCCAAAAACGCGTAGCGCAGGTCCCAGTTCTGCAAATGCTCACAGACCAATGGTCATTGAGCGCGCTCGCATAACAACGGCATAATGACCCCAGTTTTGGAATGACACCGGTAGCGGTCGCCCGCCTGGCCGGCGGCGTCAAATTGCGCCGTGTCCTTTCCGCGCCGAGCGCCTAGATTGCGACAATGGAGCGCATCTTCGATTTCCTGATCCCGGCGGCCCTGGCGGCGGTGACCCTCACCCTGTTCGCGGGGCTCTACGCCCTGTTCCGCGGCGGCGACTTCGGCCGGTCCTATTCCAACAAGCTGATGCGACTGCGGGTGGTGATGCAGGCGATCGCCGTGGCGCTGCTGGTCGCCTCGGTCTGGTATCGCCACCGGTCCTGAGGCCGCCATGGTCACCCTGAACCGCATCTATACCCGAACCGGCGACGGCGGCAGAACGCGCCTGGCCACGGGCGAGCCGGTCAGCAAGTCGGACGCCCGTGTCTCGGCCTATGGCGAGGTCGACGAGGCCAATGCGTGCCTCGGCCTGGCGCGCCTGCACACCGCGGGAACGCCGCTCGACGCCGTGCTGGCGCGGCTGCAGAACGAGATGTTCGACCTGGGCGCCGATCTCGCGACGCCACCCAAGGCCGATGAGGCCGAAGGCGCGGCCCTGCGCATTCTCGACAGCCAGGTCGCGCGGCTGGAGGCCGAGATCGACGCCCTGAACGCCGACCTGCCGGACCTGACGAGCTTCATCCTGCCGGGCGGGACGCCGGCGGCCGCGGCGCTGCATCTGGCGCGCACCGTGGCGCGCCGCGCCGAGCGGGCGGCGGTGGCCCTGGCCGAAAGCGGCGAGCCGGTCAGCGGGCCGGCCCTGCGCTATCTCAACCGGCTGTCGGACCTGCTATTCGTCGCCGCGCGGGCGGCCAACGACGGCGGTCGTTCGGAAGTGTTCTGGAGTCCGGCGGCGACGCGTTAGGGCTTGGCGGGCGCCGGCGTCGCGGGGGCGGCCTCCGCCTTCGGGGGAGGCGGCAGGACCAACAGCGAGCGGTCGGGGCCGTTGGGATCGCGGCCGAGCGCCTTCTTGGCCTCCGCGCGGGCCTTGGGATCGGCGATGATGCGGCCGGTGACGTCCGAGATCAGGATCGGCTGGGCGCAGACCCGGGTCCGCCAGTCCCACCATTTATGAGCCGCCTCGCACTCCTTGCCGGGCCAGATCCAGACGAAATGGACGATCAGCGTCGCCGAGGTGATGAAGGCGAACAGACCCAGGAAGAACAGTTTCAGGCGGTCAATCGTCCGGGTGACCCGGCCGGTCTTGGTAGCTTTTTCCATGGTTCCGCGGCCTTACTCGGATATCCGCCCGGCGGATAGGGGCCGGCGGCGCGCTTGCAAAGCGCGTGCAAATGGTTATGCCCCAACCCGTCGAATTTGTTGCAATGCAATTTGAGGCGCTAGCGAACCCATGAAGGTGCTCGTCCCCGTCAAGCGGGTGATCGACTACAACGTCAAGGCCCGGGTCAAGGCTGACCAATCGGGCGTGGACCTCGCCAATGTGAAGATGTCCATGAACCCCTTCTGCGAGATCGCGGTCGAAGAGGCCGTCCGTCAGAAGGAAAAGGGCGCGGCCACGGAAGTGGTCGCCGTGTCGATCGGTCCGGCCCAGGCGCAGGAGACCCTGCGCACCGCCCTGGCCATGGGCGCCGACCGCGCCCTGCTGATCCAGACCGACGCCGACCTCGAGCCGCTGGCTGTCGCCAAGCTGCTGAAGGCGGTGATCGACGAGGAAGCGCCCGGCGTCGTGATCATGGGCAAGCAGGCCATCGACGGCGACAACAACGCCACCGGCCAGATGCTGGCGGCCCTGCTCGACTGGCCGCAGGCGACCTTCGCCTCGGAAGTCGTGCTGAACGGCTCGGACGCCAAGGTGACCCGTGAAGTCGACGGGGGCCTGCAGACCATCGACGTGGCCCTGCCGGCGATCATCACCGCCGACCTGCGCCTGAACGAGCCGCGCTACGCCTCGCTGCCGAACATCATGAAGGCGAAGAAGAAGCCGCTCGACGTGAAGGACGCCGCCTCGCTGGGCGTCGACGTTGCGCCGCGCCTGAAGGTGGTCAAGGTCACCGAGCCGCCGAAGCGTAGCGGCGGCATCAAGGTCGAGACCGCCGCCGACCTCGTCTCCAACCTGAAGACCGCGGGGGTGCTGTAATGGCCGTTCTCGTCATCGCCGACCACGACAACGCGTCGCTGAAGGACAACACCCACAAGACCGTCACCGCCGCCCTCGCCCTGTCGGGTGACGTCGACGTGCTGGTCGCCGGCCAGGGCTGCAAGGCCGTCGCCGACGCGGCCGCCAAGATCGCCGGCGTGCGCAAGGTCCTGCTGGCCGAGAGCGACGCCCTCGGCCAGGGCCTGGCGGAAGCCGTCGCCTCGGTGATCGTAGGCCTGATGGGCAATTACGACGCCGTCCTGACCCCGGCCACCTCGCAGGGCAAGAACTTCAGCCCCCGCGTCGCCGCCAAGCTGGACGTCGCCCAGATCTCGGAAATCGTCGAGGTCGTCGACGGCTCCACCTTCGTGCGCCCGATCTATGCCGGCAACGCGCTGGAGACCGTCCAGTCGTCCGACGCCAAGAAGGTCATCACCGTCCGCCCGACCGCCTTCAAGGCGGCGGCGGAAGGCGGCTCGGCCAGCGTCGAGACCATCGGCGCCGGTGACGGCGCGCCGAAGACCAAGTTCATCGACCAGCAGCTGGTGAAGTCGGCCCGCCCGGAACTGACCGGCGCGAAGATCGTCGTCTCCGGCGGCCGCGCCATGGGTTCGGCGGAAGAGTTCCAGCGCGTGATCGAGCCCCTGGCCGACAAGCTGGGCGCCGCCGTCGGGGCCTCCCGCGCGGCGGTCGACGCCGGCTACGCCCCGAACGACTACCAGGTCGGTCAGACCGGCAAGGTCGTCGCTCCGGAGCTCTACGTGGCCGTCGGCATCTCGGGCGCCATCCAGCACCTGGCCGGCATGAAGGACTCCAAGGTCATCGTGGCGATCAACAAGGACGGCGACGCGCCGATCTTCCAGGTCGCCGACTTCGGCCTGGTGGCGGACTACAAGTCGGCCATCCCCGAGCTGATGGACGCGCTGACCGCCGCCGGCAAGTAAGCCGAACGGCCGAGATATTGTAGGCGATCAGGTGGGGTGGTCCTTCGGGACCACCCCATTTTCTTTGGGCTGGCGGGCTCGCAAATTTAGTGACACTCTAAATGCCAATAACTGGGCGGGAGGGTGTGCGATGACGGAATCCGCGAGCTTCCTGCCGCCTTCGACCAACGACCGGTATCGCGGCTCCCCGCTGGCCCCGGCTTTCCTCGGTCTGGTCGCCCTGCTGACCCTGGGCCCGGGCCTGATCCACAGTTTCCTGCCGGACGGGGGCGCGCAGTCGATCGCGGGCCTGGACCTCGGCGACCGGCGCGACCTGGTGGTCGGGGTGTTCCGCTGGGAGGGCGCGACCCAGCTCGCCCTCGGTCTCGGCATGCTCGCGGTGGCCGTGCGCTACCGGCCCCTGACCGCCCTGTTCATCGCCCTGATGATGGTCGAGCGCGGCCTGATGGCCCTGCAGGGCTGGGTTCTGACCCCGCCCGCGAACGGTCACCATCCGCCGGAGCACTATGGCAGCGTCGTCGCCGTGGCGCTGGGCGCGGTCTTCCTGGCCCTGGCCCTGCGCCGCCGCGCCTAGGTCTCGAAGCCTGCGCCGGGCTTGGTGCGGATGTTGAGCTGCCCGGCCAGACCCGCCTTCCGGTGGTGCTCGATGGCGTGCATCTCCGGCGACATGGCCACCTGGCGGAAGGCGGCGAGCGACGGATACTCCGCCAGCGCCACCATGTCCCAGAGTTCCTCGACCTCGCCCAGCATCAGGCCGGTGACCCGGCCGCTGTAGCGCACCCGCCCGCCCAGCCGCTCGACCAGGACGCGGACGCCT
>CAMFHW010000067.1 GCA_945952175.1 uncultured Phenylobacterium sp.
TCGTCACCATCGCCGCCATCGCCCTCTGGCTCCGGTAAGTGTCCACGCTGCCTAGAGGTTCTCCGCCAGCCAGGCGGCGACCTTGGCCACCGGGTTGGCGCCCGGATCCAGGGGCTCGCGGCGCAGCTTGGCCGAGGCCAGGGCCTTGGCCGACACGGCCTCGCGCGGGCCGAACGCCGAGCGGTGCAGAACGCCGGCCGCCGCGCAGAAGGCCGGGCCCGAGGCGGCGTCGGCCAGGTGCGGCACCCGGCGCGGACGACCCAGGCGCACCGGACGGTCGAACACCCGCACGGCCACCTCACGGACCCCGGCGAGCTGGCTCGCGCCGCCGGTCAGGACCAGTCCCGCGCCCGGCTCGACCGGCGCGCCCGAGGCCTTCAGCCGGTCGCGCAGCAGCTCCAGGGTTTCTTCGACGCGCGGCGCGATGATGCCCTTCAGCAGCGAGCGCGGCGCGATCACCGGGCCCGCGCCCGGATCGTCGCCGCGCGGCGGCGCCTCGATCATCTCGCGGTCCTCGTTGGCCGAGGCGATGGCCGAGCCGTGGAGGGTCTTGATGCGCTCGGCGCCGGCGACCGAGGTCGACAGGCCGCGGGCGATGTCGGCGGTGACGTGATGCCCCCCCACCGGCAGGGTCTCCACATGGACCAGGCTGCCGCCCGAGAAGACCGCGGCCGAGGTCGAGCCGCCGCCCATGTCGATGCAGACCGAGCCCAGATCCATCTCGTCTTCTTCCAGCGCGGCCAGCGCCGAGACGAAGGGCGCGGCGACCACGCCCTCGAACTGCAGGTGGGCGCGCTCGACGCAGGCGCCCAGGGTCTGGAACACCGCCTCGGAGACCGAGACCACCAGGAGCTCGACCGACAGCGCGCGGCCGAACATGGCGCGCGGGTCGCGGATGCCGGCCTGGCCGTCGACGGCCCAGGCGACGGGCAGGATATGGGCCGCGCGGCGGCCGGGCAGCTTGATCTGGCCCAGCGCCGCCTGGATGGCGCGCACGAGGTCGCCGTCGCCGATCGGCCGGGCGCCGAGCGAGACGCGGCCGGCCACGCGATGGCTGGTGAGCTGGCCGCCGGCGGTGGCCACCGTCACGCCCTGGACCTGGACGCCGGCCACGTTCTCGGCCCGCTCCACGGCCTGGGCGATGGCGTCGGAGGCCTCGTCCAGATTGACGATGGCGCCGCCGCGCACGCCGCGCGACTGGACATAGCCGACGCCGGCCGTGGTCAGGGTGCGGTCGGCCTTGCGCACCCCGTCCGGCTTCATGATGAAACAGGTGACCTTCGACGCGCCGAGATCCACGGCCGCGACCACGGGCTGACGCGTGAGCGCCGCCTTCAGGCCGTCGCGGTTTTCCTTCCTGGTCTCAACCTTGGTCGCCAAAGCTCCTGCCCCTTCTCCCTCAGGCGCCGTTGGCGACGAGCTGGCCCGGAAGGACCCCGTCGCGCGGGCGAACCGCCACCACCGTCGGATCGCGCAGGTCGATCCGCTCGAAACCCAATTCCAGGATCCGCGACTTCTGATCGAGCTGCTCGAGCTGGATCAGGGCGGCCTCCTCCCCCACGGCGGGCAGCTGCACGAGGCTGCCGTCCTTCATCCTCAGGTCCCAGCGCCGGCCATCGACGCGGACGAAGGCCTCCAGCCGGTCCATCAGCCGCGGGCGCTGGGCCACGGCGGCGAGGATCTGGGCGGCCTGTTCATTGGCGCCTTCGCCGACGATCAGCGGCAGGGCGGGGAAACGGTTGGCGTTGGCCTCGGGGATCACCCGGCCATGCTCGTCGATCACGTAGCTCTTGCCGGCGTGCTGCCACACGGCGAGCTGCCGGCGCTCGACCACCTGCAGCACCAGGGTATCGGGCAGCAGGCGCACGACCCGCGCCTCCTTGACCCAGCCGACCGACTTCACGCGCTGGCGCAGGGCCTCGAGGTCCATGCCCAGCAGCGGCTGGTCCTTATAGAGGCCCGCAGCCTTGAGAATGTCGCTGGTGGCGAGCCGCGAAGCGCCCTGCACGCGGACGGCCTTCAGCTTGAAGCCCACGGTGGCGAATTGGCTGCCGACCGCGGCGTTGACGGCGCTCGCGGCCTTCTCGGCGCGGCCGCCTGTGACCAGGGTGGCGATCAGGGCGACGGCCAGGACGGCGGCGGCGCCCATCAGGGCGTGATGCGGCGCGAGACCGAGCCCTTGGGCGGCGCGCAGCTTGGCGGGGGCGTAGGCGTTCGCGCCCCGCGACCGGGGAGAAGCAGTCTTGGAGCTAGCGGGCGCTTTGGCCCGGGGTTTCGCCTGTACGCGCGATCCCCCCCGCATCGCCGCGGGCATAAGCGTCCTCCGTGATCCAAAGCACCAGACGGTCGAAATCCACGCCCTGCTTGGCCGCCTGCTCGGGAACGAGCGAAGTGGGCGTCATGCCGGGCTGTGTGTTGACCTCCAGAAGGACCAGAATGTCGTTAACGTCGTCATAACGGAGGTCGCTTCGGGTAACCCCGCGACAACCAAGCGCAGCATGCGCCCGCTCCGACAATTGCGTCGCCTTTTCAAGGATATGAGGTGGAACACGGGCCGGGACGATGTGCTCCGAACCCCCTTCGGCGTACTTGGCCTCGTAGTCATAGAAACCTGTGCGCGGAATGATCTCGGTCACGGTCATGGCGCGGCCATCCATGACGCCGACGGCCAGCTCCAAGCCGCGGATATAGGGCTCGATCATCACCTGTTCGCCATAGGTCCAGGCGGGCGTGGCCAGTTCCTGCGGCGGGCGGTTGGCGCCCTCATGGACGATGAACACCCCAACCGACGAGCCCTCCGCGTTCGGCTTCACCACATAGGGCGGCTTCATGACGTGGTCGCGGGCGGCCTCGAAGCGGTCGTAGAGGCCTCCGCCTGGGACAGTGACGCCGGCGGCCGCGAGCACCGCCTTGGACTTGGCCTTGTCCATGGCGAGCGCCGAGGCCAGCACGCCGGAGTGGGTGTAGGGCAGGCCCAGGGTCTCCAGCACGCCCTGAACGCAGCCGTCCTCGCCCCATTCGCCATGCAGGGCGTTGAAGCAGACTTCGGGCTTCACGCGGCTCAGGACCTGGGCGAGGTCGCGGCCGGCGTCGACCCAGGCGACCCTGGCGCCCAGCCGCTCGAGCGCCGCGCCGCATTCGCGGCCCGACACCAGGCTCACCTCGCGCTCGGCGGACAGCCCGCCATGAAGCAGGGCCACGTGGCGGCCGGACAGGGGCAGGCTCATGGGGAATTGTCCGCTGGAGGAGTTCCCCGAGATTTGGCGGCGCCAGGGTTAAGCAAACCTTCCAGCCATCCTCCCAACGCCCGGCCTTGTGTCGGCGCCCCATGGACGCGGGCGTCGCAGGACGAGCCTGAGATGCGGAGATCATGGGTGGCCGGGACGAGCCCGGCCATGACGATGGTTATTGGGGTTTGCGGAAGTCGATGTCGCTGTCGGCGACGACCCGCAGGAAGGAGGCCCACACGGCGACGTTCTGGGCGAGCTCCTTGGGGTCGATCTTGTCCAGGGTGTCGTCGGCCGAGTGGTGCAGGTCGAAATAGCGGCTGGCGTCCTGGTCGAAATCGACCACCGGCACGCCCAGCGCCTTCAGACCCTCGGTGTCCGAGCCGCCGTCGCTCGCCGGCTCCGGAGAGGCGATGACCTTCAGCGCCGGCAGGCCCGCCAGGAAGGCCTTCATGGCCGGATGGCCGGCCGAGCCCCTGGGCAGGCGCGCCTGCCAGATCTCGCCGGAGCCGAGGTCGCTCTCCCCGGCCAGCACGATGCTCGCCGCCTCGTCCTTGTGGGCGGCGGCATAGGCGCCGCCCGAGCCGCCCTGCTCCTCCGAGCCCCACATCACCACGCGGATCGTGCGGCGCGGGCGCGGGCCGGTGGTTCCGGCGAGCTTGGCGGCGGCGGTCGAGATGGCGATGCCGGCCGCGTCGTCGATGGCGCCCGTGCCCGGGTCCCAGGAGTCCAGATGGCCACCGACCACGACCACCTCGTTCGGTGCGGTCGCGCCCTTGATCTCGCCGACGATGTTCCAGGACGGCGCCTTCTCGATCACCGTCGAAGCGAGCGAGAGCTTGATCCTGATCGGCTTGCCGCGCGCGGCCATCCGCTCCAGCAGCTCGGCGTCCGGCACGGAGAGGGCCGCGGCCGGGATGCCGCCGCTGCTGCGCATCGAGCCGGTATGCGGCAGGCGGGTGTCGTCGGTGGAGACCGAGCGGATCAGGTAGGCCACCGCGCCGCGCTTGGCGGCCTCCTCGGCGCCGATGGCCCGCTGGACCACGCCCGAGCCATAGCCGCCCGGCCCCTGGGTCTTGCGCATGGCCTGGGTGACCACGGCGATCTTGCCGGCCAGCGACCCCGGCCGCTGGGCCAGCATCTCGCCGAACGACCTGAAGACCACGATCTCGGCCTCGATCCCGCCCGGCGGGGTGGAGGCCGAATTGCCCAGGCCCAGGATGGCGAGCTTCTGCGGATAGGGGGCGACCACCTCGGCGGACTCGGGCCCGCGGACCCAGGCGCGGGTGGCGAAGTCCTCGACGTGGACGTTCTCGAAGCCCAACGCCTTCAGCTTGGCCACGCCCCATTCCTTGGCGCGGGCCATGGCGGGCGTGCCGACCGGCCGCGGGCCGATCTCGGTGGTGAGGGATTCGACGACGTCCCAGGCGGTGGAGTCGCTGAGCGCCTTGTCGCGCACGACCTGGGCGTCCTTGGCGAGATCGGCCGCGGCGGCGGGGGCGGCGGCGATGAGGGCGGCGGCGCAGGCCGCGAGAGCAAGCTTGGTCATGGCCCGGAGGTCGCGCTCGGCCTCCGTCAAGTCAAGGCGCCACACCGGGTTGTCCGGGAGGGCCAATGCGACTGCTGACAGCAGGCTGGCGGCAGGGCGCGCGCAGTCTGGGCTTCGCAAGGAGCCGAACCATGACCGTCGCCACCGCCCTCGACACCCTGCCCCGTCCGCCCTGCGCCAGGCTGCTCGGCTGGAACGTGCTGGACGCCCGCCCTGCGGAAGGCTGGATCAGGATCGGCTTCGAGCCCCGGCCGGAGTTCCTGAACCCGGCGGGCTTCATCCAGGGCGGGTTCGTCGCGGCCATGCTCGACGACACCATGGGCCCGGCGGTGTTCGCCCACACCAAGGGCGCGCTCTACACGGCCACCATCGACATGTCGGTGAGCTTCCTGGCGCCGGCGCGCCTCAGCCCGCTGATCGGCGAGGGCCAGGTGATCCAGCTCGGCAAGACGGTGGGCTTCGTCGAGGCGCGCCTCACCGACGCGGAAGGAACCTGGCTCGCTCGCGCCTCGGCCAGCGTGCGCCTGGTGCCGTTCGAGAAGCTGCCGGGTTAGGGCGCGACCAGTTCCAGCCGGTCGCCCTCCAGCACAGCGGCATGGCAGAAGCTGAGCGACTTCCAGAACGGCATGGGGTCGAAGCCCAGCCGGTGGCTGAGCCAGAGCGTGATCACGCGGCCATGCGCCACGATCAGCGCACTCTTCGCTGGCCCGATCCTGGCCACGGCCGCGTCGAACCGGGATCGCGCGGCGGCGCCCGTCTCCTCGCCCATCACCAGACCGGCCGGATCGGCGAACAGGGCTCCGACCTCGGCCTCGAAAGCGGCGGCCGTTCCGAACGGCGCCGCGTCGGCGCGATGTTCGCCGAAACCGACGTCGACCTCCGGCGTCAGGCCGAGCCGTGGGGCCATGGCCTGCGCGGTCTGGGCGGCCTTGGGCTCGGCGCTCGAAAACAGACGATCCGGCGCAAAGCGGGCGAGACCTTCAGCGGCCCTCGCGGCGCCCGCCCGCCCGAAGTCGGACAACGTCCAGCTCGACCGTGGCCTGTCCGGCTCGATCTGCGGCATGCCGTGCTTGACCAGGATCAGCCGGGCCGGCCGATGCGCTTGATCTCCCATTCGAGCTGAACCCCCGTCTTGGCCAGCACATCGGCGCGGACCGCCTCGCCCAGGCCTTCCAGGTCGGCGGCGGTGGCCTCACCGGTATTGATGAGGAAGTTCGCATGTAGGGGGCTGAACATAGCTCCGCCATAGGGCTTGCCGCGCCAGCCGGCCGCGTCGACCAGCTTCCAGGACGAGTGGCCCTCGGGGTTCTTGAAGGTCGAGCCGCCGGTCTTCTCGCGGATCGGCTGGGTCTGCTCGCGCCGCGCGGTGATCTCGGCCATGCGGGCCTCGACGGCCGCCGGGTCGTCGGGCGTCCCGCGATAGAGGGCGCCGGTGAAGATCAGCCCGCCCTCCGCCGCCTTGGCGGACTTGCGGTAGGAGAACCCCATCTCGGCGTTCGAGAAGGTCGCGCGTTGGCCGGCGCGCGTGACGGCGTAGGCTTCGACCAGCACGTCCTTGGTCTCGGAGCCGTAGCAGCCGGCGTTCATCATCACCGCCCCGCCGATCGAGCCCGGCACGCCGCGATAGAATTCCAGCCCCGCGATGCCCGCCTTGCCGGCCTCGCGGGCGACCATGGCGTCCAGGGCCGCGGCCCCGGCATAGATCGTGCACTCTCCCCGCGGCTCGACCTTGCCGAAGGCGCGGCCGGCCAGGCGGATCACCACCCCGTCCACCCCGCCGTCGCGGACCAGGGTGTTGGAGCCGACGCCCAGCGGCGTCACGGGCACGGCGGGATCGAGGCCCGCCAGGAACGCCGCGAGATCGTCCTCGTCCTCGGGCAGGAATAGCGCGTCGGCTGGCCCGCCGACCCGGAACCAGGTGTAGGGCGCGAGCGGCTCGTCGCGCAGGAGCTTGCCGCGCGCCGCCGGCAGCCGGTCCTTCCAGCTCACTTGGCCAGCGCCTCGAGCTGGCCCGGCAGGGCGTAGGCCCAGCTGGTGATGTCGCCCGCGCCCAGGCAGACGACGAGGTCGCCGACCTTGGCCTCGTCGGCGATCAGGCGGGCGAGGTCGGTGGGCTTGTCGAGCGGCAGGGCGCGGCGGTGCCCGAACCGGCGCAGGCCCTCGACCAGGCCGTCGCGGCTGGCGCCCTCGATCGGGCTCTCGCCGGCGGCGTAGACGTCGGAGACGATCACCACGTCGGCGTCGTTGAAGCAGCCGCAGAACTCGTTGAACAGGTCGTGCAGGCGCGAATAGCGGTGCGGCTGGACCACGGCGATCACCCGGCCGTTCGTCACCGCGCGCGCGGCCTTCAGCACCGAGGAGATCTCCACCGGGTGGTGGCCATAGTCGTCGATGATGCGCACGCCATGGGCCACGCCGACCGTGGTGAAGCGCCGCCCCACCCCGCCGAACCCGGTCAGGCCCTTGCGGATGTCGGCCTCCGACACGCCGAGCTCGCGGGCGATGGCGATGGCGGCCAGCGAGTTCAGCACGTTGTGCTGGCCGGCCATGGGCAGGTGCAGGCCGGCCCAGCGAATGGGGTCCCCATCCCGGGGCGCGATGACCACGTCGTAGTGCGAGCCGTCCGGCCCCATGGCGATCTTCTCGGCGCGGACTTCCGCCTGTGGATTGGTCCCGTAGGAGACCACCCGGCGGTTCTGCACCCGCGAGGCCATGGCCTGGACCTCGGGGTGGTCGGTGCAGACCGCGGCGAAGCCGTAGAACGGCACGCCCTCCACGAAGTCGCGGAACGCCTTTCGAGCCGCGTCGAAGTCGCCCCAGTAGTCGAGGTGCTCGGGGTCGATATTGGTGACCACGGCGCAGGTGGATTTCAGCTTCAGGAAGGTGCCGTCGCTCTCGTCGGCCTCGACCACGATCCACTCGCCTTCGCCCACCTTGGCGTTGGTGCCGTAGGCGTTGATGATCCCGCCGTTGACGACCGTCGGATCCAGCCCACCGGCGTCCAGCAGGGCGGCCACCATCGAGGTGGTGGTGGTCTTGCCGTGGGTGCCGCCCACCGCCACCGAGAACTGCAGCCGGGTCAGCTCTGCCAGCATCTCGCCACGGTGGACCAGGGGCAGGCGCCGCTCGCGCGCGGCCACCAGCTCCGGATTGTCCGGCTTGATCGCCGTCGAATAGACCACCGCCGAGGCGCCTTCGACGTTCGAGCCGTCCTGGCCGATGAACACCTTGGCTCCGGCCTTCTCCAGCCGCTCGGTATTGGCGCTGGCGCGGGCGTCGGACCCCTGCACCGTGTAGCCGATCTTCAGCATGATCTCGGCGATGCCGCTCATGCCGATGCCGCCGATGCCGACGAAGTGGACGGGGCCGAGGTCGAAGGGAACGGGACGGCGGCTCATCAGCCACGCCCCTGGGCTGCGGTGCGCTCGACGAGGTCGGCCAGGCGCTCGGCCGCGTCGGGCCGGGCGATGGAGCGGGCGCCGGCCGACATGCGGGCCAGGCGGTCGGGATTGGTCAGGAGCTTCTCCAGGGCCGTGGCCATGATGTCGACGGTGAGCGCGTCCTCGCGGGCCACCTGGGCGCCACCGGCGTCGGCCATGACCTTGGCGTTCTGGCCCTGGTCGTCGTCCAGCGCGATGGCCAGCGGGATCAGGATCGCCGGCCGCCCGGCGATGGCGAATTCACAGACCGTGCCCGCTCCGGCCCGGCCGATCACCAGGTGCGCCTGGCGCAGGCGAGAGGCCATGTCGCGGAAGAAGGGGGCGATCTCGGCCTGGACATTGGCGTTGGCGTAGATCCGCCGGGCGTTGTCCATGCTCTCCTTGCGGGTCTGCTGCTGGATGCGCAGGCGGTTGCGCAGGTCCTCGGGCAGCTTCGCCACCGCCTCTGGCATCAGCTCGGACAGCAGGCGCGCGCCCTGGCTGCCGCCGGTGATCAAGAGGCGCAGCGTGCCGCCGGGCTCGGGCGGCAGGTAGGGCTTGTCGAACAGCTCGCGGATCTCGGGACGAACCGGATTGCCGACCACGGTCACCCGGTTGGCGATATTCGCCGGCGCCTTGTGCAGCACCGGGAAGGCGCAGGCGACGGCCCGCACCTGCGAGGCCATGCGGCGGTTGGCGCGGCCCATCACCGCGTTCTGTTCATGCAGCACGGTCGGGCGATTCTGGGTGATGCCGGCCATCAGGCCCGGGACCGACGGATAGCCTCCGAAGCCCACCACCACGGCCGGGTCGATCCGCTTGAAGGCGGCGCGGGCCTGCAGGATGCCGCGGAAAATCGACAGGCCGGCCAGGCCCATGCTGATCGGGTCCCGCGGCTTGTAGGTGCGGGCCGACAGCCCGATCCGCTCCTCGGCGGGGAAGCTCTCGGCGAAGGCGGCGACACGTTCGTCGCTGGCCAGGACGATGCGCCAGCCCCGGGCGATCAGGGCTTCGGACAAGGCCTGGGCGGGGAACAGATGTCCCCCGGTTCCTCCGGCGGCGACGACGGCGATCTTGCGCATCGAGGGGGTTTAGGTGAACCGCGCCTGCTTGTGTAGTGGCCCTAGCCCTGCGTGTAGACGCCCGGCCGACGACGGGTGAGCGCCAAGGCCATCCCCAGCGTCAAGCACATGGCCAGCATCGACGAGCCGCCATAGGAAATGAACGGCAGGGTCATGCCCTTGGTCGGGATCAGGTTGAGGTTCACGGCCACGTTGATGAAGACCTGCTCGCCCACCATGACGAACAGGCCGGCCGCGGCCACCTGCTGGAACGGGTCGTTGAGTTTCAGCGCCTTGTAGAGGCCGCGGATCACCAGGATCGCGAACAGGCTGATCAACAGCAGCGAGAAGATCAGACCGTATTCCTCGGCCGCCACCGAATAGATGAAGTCGGTATGCAGGTCGGGCACATGGCGTTTCATCACCCCCTCGCCCGGGCCACGGCCGAAGAAGCCGCCGGCGGCGATGGCCTCGGCCGCGCGGTCCACCTGGTGGGTGTCGGCGGAGTCGGGGCTCAGGAACTTCTCGACGCGCGCATGCACGTGCGGGAACAGGAAATAGGTCGAACAGAGCCCGGCCAGGGCCACGGCGCCCAGGCCCATGACCCAACTGAGCGGCACCCCGGCCATCCAGAAGGCGGCGCCGAAGGCCACGGTGATCAGCACCGTCTGGCCGACGTCCGGCTGGATCAGGAGCAGGCCGACCGCGGTGAAATAGAGCAGGAAGGCGATGGTGACGCCGGGCACGCCCTGGCCCTTCTGGCCCTCGGCGAACATCCAGGCCACCAGCACGATCAGGGCCGGCTTCATGAACTCGGACGGTTGCAGCGAGAACCCGCCCAGTTCCACCCAGCGGGTCGCGCCCTTGGCGTTGTGGCCCAGGAACGGCAGGGCGATCATGATCGCGATCGCCGCGCCATAGATGAAGAATGAGGCCCGCCTGACCCCGCGCGCATCGAGCAGCGAGGCTGAGATCAGGATCACCGACCCGATCGCCGCGAAGATGCACTGGCGCACCGCGAAGTGGAACGGGTCGCCGATGTTCATGCGCGCCGCGGCCGCCGGGCTGGCGGCGAAGGACATCAGGACGCCGAGGCCGATCAGGATGGCGACCACCCCGAGCAGCCAGCGGTCCATGGTCCACCACCAGACGCCGAGCGGCGAGCGGTCGGACCGGGCAAAGGCGTGATGCTGAGCCTGGGCGGTCATGCGCGCGCTCCCTTGGCTGCGGCGGGGGCCTGCAGGGCGAGGACCGCGGCGCGGAACGCCTCCCCCCGGGCTTCGAAATCGGCGAACTGGTCGAACGAGGCGCAGGCCGGCGACAGCAGGACGATGGCGTCCTGGCCCTTGGCCGCGGCGTCGGCATAGGCCTGGGCGACGGCGGTCTCCATGGTCCCGCTCATCACCACCTGCGCCTTGCCGCGCAGGGTGTGGGCGAAGGCGTCGGAGGCCTCGCCGATCAGGTAGGCCTTCTCGATGCGGGGGAAGAGGTCGGCGAGCGCGTCGATGCCGCCGGTCTTCGGCTGGCCGCCGGCGATCCAGTAGAACTTGGGATAGCTCGACATGGCCTGGCGGGCGGCGTCGGTATTGGTGGCCTTGCTGTCGTTGACGAAGCGCACGCGGCCGACCTGGCCCACGGTCTCCATCCGGTGCGCCAGGCCCGGGAAGCTCATCAGGCCCTCGGCCACTTCCTCGGCCGGGATGCCGAGGCCCCGGCAGGCGGCGTAGGCGGCGGCCGCGTTCTGCCAGTTGTGACGGCCCGGCAGAGACCTGGCGCGCAGCAGGTCGGCCACCTCGGTCGCCCGCTCGCCGGTCGCGTCATAGAGCAGGCCCTGCAGCACATAGGCGCCGCGGCCCATGGCCTTGGAGGCCGAGATCGGCACGATGGTCCGGCGGTTGGCGGCGGTGATCTCGGTGCAGATGCGCTGGCCCCAAGGATCGTCGACCCCGATCACGGCGGTGTCGCCCTTGCCCTGATTCAGCAGGATGCGGCGCTTGGCGGTGACATAGCCCTCCATCCCGCCGTGCCGCTCCAGATGGTCCGGCGAGACGTTCAGCAGGACCGCGACGTCCGGCTTGAGGCTGGAGGTCAGGTCGAGCTGGTAGGAGGAGAGCTCCAGCACGTAGACGGCGCCGCCGTGCATGTCTTCCAGGTCGAGCACGCCGACGCCGATATTGCCGCCCACCCGCGTGTCGCGGCCGGCGGCGGCGCAGATGTGGCCGACCAGGGCGGTGGTGGTGGACTTGCCGTTGGTGCCGGTGATCGCGACCACCTTTGGCCGCTTGTGCTCCGGCGCGGCGTTCACGGCGCGGGCGAAAAGCTCGATGTCGCCGAGGATCTCGACCCCGGCGGCCTTGGCCTTGTCCACCGTCCAGTGCGGCTCGGGATGGGTCAGCGGCACGCCCGGCGACAGCATCAGGGCGGCGAACTGCGACCAGTCGGCGGTCGAAAGGTCCACCAGCGGCAGGCCCTCGGCCTCGGCGGCGGCGCGGCCCTCCGGACGCTCGTCCCACAGCGCCACCTTGGCCCCGCCGGCGATCAGGGCGCGCGCGGCCGCCAGGCCCGTGCGGGCCAGGCCGAACACGGCCACCGTCCTGCCTTCGAAGCCGCGGACCGGGATCATGGCGTGCGCTTGCCCTCCCCTACCGCAGCTTCAGGGTGGCGAGGCCGAGGATGGCCAGCATCACCGCCACGATCCAGAACCGGATCACGACGGTGGATTCCGACCAGCCGAGCTTCTCGAAATGGTGGTGGATCGGCGCCATCAGGAAGATGCGCTTCCCGGTCGCGCGGAAGTAGGCGACCTGGATCATCACCGACAGGGTCTCGACGACGAACAGGCCGCCGATGATGCCCAGCACGATCTCGTGCTTGGTGGCCACGGCGACCGCGCCTATGGCGCCGCCGAGCGCGAGCGCACCGGTGTCGCCCATGAAGATCTTGGCCGGCGGGGCGTTGTACCAGAGAAAGCCCAGGCCCGAGCCGATCATCGCCCCGCAGAACACCGCCACCTCGCCCACGCCGGGCACGAAGTGGAGTTGCAGGTAGCGGGCGAAGACGAAGTTGCCGACCAGATAGGCGATCAGGCCGAAAGCGGCGGCGGCGATCATCACCGGCACCGTGGCCAGGCCGTCGAGGCCGTCGGTGAAGTTCACGGCGTTCGCC
>CAMFHW010000068.1 GCA_945952175.1 uncultured Phenylobacterium sp.
GGGGAGCACCTTAAACGTCCACCTCCGGCAGCAGCCGGTGGAAGTGGTTCTCGACCGCGCCGTAGCACTCGCAGGCGGCGCGCTCGAGGCCCTTGCGGTCGAGGATCTCCACCCGGCCGCGGTGATTGCGGATCAGGCCGCGGGCGGCGAGGTCGTTGGTCACCGTGCTGACGGTGGTCCGCTGCACGCCCAGCATCTCCGCCAGGCTCTCCTGGGTCAGGTGAATCAGGGCCTCGCCGGCCCGGTCGTGCGCCGCCAGCAGCCAGCGCGCCGCCCGCTCCTCCACCCGGTGCAGGGCGTTGCAGGCCACCGACTGCATCATCTGGGCGAGCAGGGCGTCGGCATAGCGCGAGAACAGATCGCCGAAGCGCTGGGAGCCGGTCTTGGCGGCCTCCAGATGACTGGTGGGAATGGCCAGCATCTCGCCGCCCACCTGCACCACCGCGCGGCCGAAGGCAGGCTTGTGGCCCTCGCTGACGATGCCGCCGACCGCGCCCTCCCGGCCGATGGTCGCCGCCTCGACCTCGTGGCCGTCGGCGGTGACGATCAGCAGCGAGGCCATGGTCCGCCGACAGGGAAAATAGGTGGTGTCCACCTCGTCGCCCGGCTCGAACAGCACCTGGCCGCGTGGCAGGCTGATCAGCTCCAGATGGGGCTCGAGGACCTCAAAGTCCCGCGCGGACAGGGCGGCCAGCAACCGGTTGGCGCGTCGCACGTCGCTCCCCGCGACCGGCTTGCGTTCGGACATCAGCACGCCTCTCAGCATCGCCCCACCCTCCTATGCCCCGCTTCAACGCACGAGCCGGCCTGCGGCTCCGCTTGTTGAGCTAGTTCAATGAAGGTGGGGCGGCCGAGGTCAGATCGAGCGCGCGACGACCTCCTTCATGATCTCCGACGTGCCGCCATAGATCCGCTGGACGCGGGCGTCGCGCCACAGCCGCGCGATCGGGTACTCGTTCATGTAGCCCGCGCCGCCGTGCAGCTGCAGGGCCGCGTCGCAGACTTCCCACTGCAGCTCGGTGTGGAACAGCTTGGCGGCCGAGGCCTCTGCGGCGGTCAGCTCGCCCTTCAGGTGGCGGGCCATGCACCAGTCCAGATGGGCCCAGCCGGCCTGCAGCTTGGCCTTCAGCCCGCCCAGGGTGAAGCGGGTGTTCTGGAAGTCGAACACGGTCTGCTTGAAGGCCTTGCGCTCCTTGGTGAACTTCACCGCCTCGTCGAAGGCGCGCTGGGCGGCGGCCTGGCCGGCGATGGCGATCTGCAGCCGCTCCTGCGGCAGCTGGTTCATCAGATAGGCGAAGCCGCGGCCTTCCTCGCCCAGGCAGTTGGTGATCGGCACCCGCACGTCCTCGAAGAACAGCTCAGAGGTGTCGGCCGAGTTCTGGCCGATCTTGTCGAGGTTGCGCCCGCGCTTGAAGCCGGACCGGTCGGTCTCGACCAGGATCAGCGAGATGCCCTTCGAGCCCAGGGTCGGGTCGGTCTTGGCGACCACCACCACCAGGTCGGCGTTCTGGCCGTTGGTGATGTAGGTCTTGGAGCCGGAGACGATGTAGTGGTTGCCGTCGCGCTTGGCGGTGGTGCGCACGCCCTGCAGGTCGGAGCCGGCGCCCGGCTCGGTCATGGCGATGGCGGTGATCACCTCGCCGGACACCATGCCCGGCAGCCAGCGCTGCTTCTGCTCTTCCGAGCCGTAGTTGATGATGTAGTCGACGACGATGTCGGACTGCAGGGTGATGCCGGCCGACGAGCCGGCATAGTTCAGCTCCTCGCCGATCACCGCGTTGTAGCGATAGTCCAGGCCGAGGCCGCCGTATTCCGTGGGCACCTGCGGGCACAGGATGCCGGCCTCGCCGCAGGCCCGCCAGAAGTCGCGGTCGATGATGCCCTCTTCCTCCCAGCGGTCGAGGTGCGGGGTCAGGTGCTGGGCGTAGAACTTCCGCACCTGGTCGCGGAACAGGGCGAGGTCCTCGTCATAGACGGCGCGGTTGGCGGTCTCGAGCATGCGGCGGGGCTCCCATAGGCGTATGTCGGCGCCGATTTAGGGCCATCACCCAGGGTCAGGCCAGACCGCCAAGAGCCTGGTGATCGCCGGGGCCACGATTTTCCTTCTCCCCTTGCGGGAGAAGGTGGCCTGCGAAGGCAGGCCGGATGAGGGGGCTTGCCGCTTTTCCGGAGAGTTCTGCGCGGCCCCTCACCCGACCCCGCTCCGCGGGGCCACCCTCTCCCGCGAGGGGAGAGGGGAAGAATGCCCAGAGCGGCTAGAGATCGAAGGCGTACATCACCACCGTTTCGACCTCGGCATGGGCGGCGTAGAGGTTCCTCGCCGGCCCGTTGTCGGGTTCGGTGGCGACCCAGGCCTCTTCGCAGCCCAGTTCGCGGCCGAGGTCGAGCAGGGCCTGCATGAGGCGCCGCGCGATCCCCTGGCGGCGGTGGGCCTCGGCGACGCCGAGATTGTCGATGTAGAGCTCGGCGGCCTGGTCGGGATGGCGATGCACGACGCCGGCGATCTGGCCCACCACCTCGCCGCCGGCGAGCGCGACGAACATCAGGTGACCGGGCTCGGCCAGATAGGCTGCGAGCCGCTCGGGGACGATCGCCTCGTCGAACACGTCCTCGGCCACCCGGTCGAGCAGGGCGGCGTTGGCGGGGGCGAGGCGGACGATCTCTGCGGTCATGCCCGCAGATCTAGGGCGTGACCTCGCAGGCCGCCATGATCTCGGCGCGCAGATCGGCCAGGCCGTCGCCCTTTTCCGAGGAGGTCACCGCCACGCGGGGGAAGGCCGCGGGGCGCTTGGCGATGGCGGCGAGGGTCTTGAGGCGTACGGCTTCGACCTCGGCCGGCTTCAGCTTGTCGGCCTTGGTCAGCACGATCTGGTAGGAGACGGCGGCCTTGTCGAAGGCGTCCATCGGCTCCTTGTCGACATCCTTCAGCCCGTGGCGGGCGTCGATCAGCAGGTAGGCGCGCTTCAGGTTCGGCCGGCCGCGCAGGTAGTCGCGGCCCAGGTTCTGGAACGCCTTGACCACGCCCTTGGAGGCCTTGGCCCAGCCGTAGCCGGGCAGGTCGACCAGCCGCAGCTTGTCGTCCAGCACGAAGAAGTTCACCTCGCGCGTCCGGCCGGGCTCGTTCGACGCGCGGGCCAGGTGCTTGTGGCCTACGAGCGCATTGATCAGCGACGACTTGCCGACGTTGGAGCGGCCGGCGAAGGCCACCTCGGGCATGTCGGCGGCGGGCAGGCCGTCGATCGCCACGGCGCCCATCATGAAGCTGGCCTGCCGCGCGAACAGCACCCGCGCGGCTTCCAGGGTCTCGTCGTCGAAGAGCGGGTCGTCGCTCACCCGGTGGTCCCGACCGGCTTGCCGGTCAGCCGCGCCACGATGCGGTCGATGGGGTTGTCCACCTTGAACCGGCGCATGATCACGTACTGCTGCAGGATCGTGAGCAGGTTGGACCACGTGTAGTAGATCAAGAGGCCCACCGCGAGCTGGCTCAGCACGAAGGTGAAGACCACCGGCATCAGCTGCATGATCCGCTGCTGGGTGGGATCGGGCGCCGGCGGGCTCATCTGCATCGAGAGCCACTGGGTGAAGCCGTACATCAAGGGCCAGATGCCGATGTGCAGGGTGGTGGCCAGGAAGCCGCCGATGAAGGGCGCCGTCGACGGATCCCACGGGATCAGGCCGAACAGGTTGAACACCGTCGAGGGATCGCGCGCCGACAGGTCCTGGATCCAGCCGAAGAACGGCGCATGCCGCATCTCGATGGAGACCGACAGCACCTTGAACAGGGCCAGGAAGACCGGGATCGTCGCCAGCATGGGCAGGCAGCCGACCAGCGGATTGATCTTCTCCCGCTGATACAGGGCCATCAGCTCCTGCTGCTGCTTGGCCGGGTCGTCCTTGTGTTTGGCGCGCAGCGCCTCAACGTCCGGCTGGATCTTCTTCATCTTGGTCATCGACTCGTAGGAGAGGTTGGCCGGATAGAAGAAGGCGATGCGGACGAGCACGGTCAGGGCGAGGATCGCCAGGCCGAAGTTCTTGAACAGCCCGTAGAACTGCTCGAGGATCCAGAAGATGGGCTTGGTGAAGAAGTAGAGCCGGCCCCAGTCCACCGCGTCCTGGAAGCGCGGGATGCCCAGGCTGGCCTCGTAGGCCTTCAGCAGCGGCACGGTCTTGGCGCCGGCGAACATGCGGCTGACATGGGTCAGCGACTGGCCGGGGGCCACGGCGCGCGGCTGGCCGAGGAAGTTGGCTTCATAGACATCGACGCCGGCCGAAGGCGTCATGCGGAACGAGGCGTGGATGTTCTCGGCCTGGTCCGGGACCAGGGCCGCCAGCCAGTATTTGTCGGTGATGCCGAGCCAGCCGCCCTTGGCGCTGAAGTCCTTCTCGCCGGCCTTCTTCCAGTCCTTGTACTTCACCATCTGCAGCACGCGGTCCATCACGCCCACACCGCCCTCATGCGCGTTGGCGGCGGGGACGGCAGGCGCGCCCTGGCGCTGGACCGAGGCGTAGGGCGAGACGGTGACCGGCGCGGCGGTCCCGTTGGTCACCGTGTCGGTGACCGTGAACATGTACTTGTCGTCCACCTCGATCTTGCGGGTGAAGGTCAGGCCCTGGCCGTTCGCATAGGTCAGCACCAGCGGCCTGCCGGGTGCGAGCTTGTCGCCCTGGGCCAGGGTCCAGACGCTGTCGGGATTGGGCAGGCCGGGCAGGTTGGCGCCCAGCCAGCCGAACTCGGCGAACCAGGCGTGCTCGGAGCCTTCCGGCTTCAGAAGCTCGACCAGCGGCGACTTCGGGTCGACCGTCTGGCGATAGCCCTTCAGCAGCAGGTCGTCGATGCGCGCGCCCTTCAGCGAGAGCGAACCTTGCAGGGCCGGGGTGTCGATGCTCGCGCGCGGGGCCGCCTGCAGCGCGGCCTGGCGGCTCACATAGACGGGCTTGGCCGCCACGCCGGGGAGGTTCGCCGCCTTGCCCGCCGGCAGGGCCTGGGCCTGGGCGCTCTCGCGGGCCTTCAGCGCCGCCTGGCGCTGCTTTTCCTGCGGGCCGAGGATCAGGAACTGGTAGGCGATCAGCATCGCGAACGCGAGCGCCGCGAAGATGAGGGTGTTGCGGTTGGAATTGTCGGGCATTCGCGCGCGGCTCAGACTGTCGGGGAGGGCGCGCGGAGGCTCGCGCGGGAAGGGCTTTCGCTGTCGGCCGCGAGGCTTATCAGCGCGGTTTTCACATCGTCAAGCAAACGCTCCCACGGGCGCGTGGGCGCGCCGGCGCGGGCGATCAACACATAGTCATGGCCGGGTCGCCCCAACAGGGGCACGAGACGTCGCGCGGCTTCGCGCAGCCGGCGCTTGGCGCGGTTGCGCACCACCGAGCCGCCGATCTTCTTGGTGGCCGTGAACCCCACGCGGACCAGGGTTTGCGCGTCGGCGCGGTCGCGCGCCTGCAGCACCACGCAGCCCTTGGCGCACGACGCGGCCTTCGCGGCCAGGAGGAAATCCGGCCGGTCCTTCAGTCTCGCGATGGGAAAGGCGGGCTCCGTCATGCGGAGGCCCAGACTACACCGTCTTAGGCGGACAGGCGCTTGCGGCCCTTGGCGCGCCGACGGGCGATCACCTTCTGGCCGTTCTTGGTGGCCATACGCGCGCGCCAGCCGTGACGGCGCGCACGCACGAGACGGGAGGGTTGGAAAGTGCGCTTCACGGGATGGCTCCGGGGTCGAAATCGAGCGGCGGTTCCTAGGGGAACGAGGGAGCCATGTCAATGCCGGATGGGTTAAGGGCCGGATGACAACCTCAAAACCGCTCATCCCGGCGAATGCCGGGACCCAGATCATAGATCAAGACGTCGGTCGGATCGCGCGATTGGACAATGTCCCATTCTCGAAGCCATACGATCTGGGCCCCGGCATTCGCCGGGGTGAGCGGAGATAGGGAATGGCCGCCTTCGCCATCGATCACGTGGTGATCCAGACTCTGGACCGCGAGGCGTTCGTGGCCGCCGTGGCGGAGGGCTCGGGCTTGCCGATCCTGCAGGGCTATGCGCCGCAGGGCGTGGCGCAGTCCAGCGGGGTGCGCTTCGCCAACGGCCCGTTCCTCGACGTGTTCGGCACGCCGGAGCCGGGCACGGCCCTGATCCTGGGTGGCGGCGGGGTCGAGGCGGCGGAGCGCCTGGCCTCCGAACGGGGCTGGCGGGTCCGCCTGCTGCGGCGAACCGAGCAGCCGCCCGAGGCGCCGGACTTTCCTTGGGACATGGCCCTGTTCCGCCGCGACCAGGGCCTGCTGACCCGCATCAGCATCATCGAATACGCCGACGACCCCGAGGCCTGGGCGCGGCCGGACTTCTCCGGCGGTCTCTACCAGCCCGCGCCGCAGGGCCCGGCCCGCCTCGCCCGGGTCTGGCTGGCCACCCGCGAGATCGAGCGCGCCCGCGCCGACCTGGCGGCCTTCGGCTATGACGGCGGCGCGGAGGCGACCTCCGCCTTCTGGCCCCATCGCGGCCTCAGCCTGACCGGCCCCGCCTGCGAGATCGTGCTGGTCGAGGGCCCGGAGGCGGTCGTGCGCCTCGACATCTCGACCGGTGACGGCGCTCCGCGCGAGCTGCGCCCCGCCGGCGCGCCGGCCTTGGTGTTCGACGAGGCCTAGGCGCCTAGGCGAGCGTCAGGATCACCGGCCCGTTCCGCGTCGCGACCAGGGTGTGTTCGTACTGCACCGTGGGCTGGCCCTTGGGCGGGAACAGCGTCCAGCCGTCGTCGCGCTCGTCCACCCAGTCGGCGCCCAGGGACAGGAAGGGCTCGATGGTGAAGACCAGGCCCTCGGGGATCATCCGGGTGTCGCGCGGCTCGTGCCAGGTCGGGATCTCGCCTGGATCGTCGTGCAGCGAGTGGCCGACCCCGTGGCTCGCCAGGTTGCGCACCAGGCTGTAGCCGTTCTTCTTCCCCAAGCCCTCGATGGCCCGGCCCACCTCGTTCAGCCGCCCGCCGGACTTCACCGCCCGGATGCCGGTCCACATGGCGCGGCGGCCGTCACGGCACAGGCGCTCGATCTTCGCCGTGGTCGGCGGCACCTGGAAGCTCGCGCCGGTGTCGCCGAAGAAGCCGTCCTTCTCGGCCGAGACGTCGATATTGATCAGGTCGCCGGCCTTGATCACCCGCTCGCCGGGGATGCCGTGTGACACGTCCGCCACCACCGAGATGCAGGTCGCGCCGGGGAAGTTGTAGGTCAGCTCCGGCGCCGAGCGCGCGCCCTCTTTCTCCAGCAGGGCGCGGCCGAGGTCGTCGAGCTCCTTGGTGGTCATGCCGGGCTCCATCGCCTCGCCCATGGCGGTGAGCGTCTGAGCCACGATGCGCCCGATGGCGCGCAGCTTCTCCAGCTGGGCTTCGTTCTCGATGGTCACGTCAAACTCCCTGCCCGCTCAGAAAAGGTCGGCGTCGCGCCGCAGCCGGCGCCGAATCCATCGCGCCAGACGGGTGGTCGCCGCAACTACGAAGATGAGCGCCAGGCCCATCACGACCAGTAGAACGATCAACAGCACCGCAGTCGCGCCCCAGTCGACCTGGACATCGCCGGGAACGCCGTTCGGTCCAGGCGGCCCGGAACTCACGGGCATTTCCACTCGAACCGTCGTTGTCGCGTGAGGCCCCAGGAAGCTGACCCCCAGCGCCGCCAGGATCAGCAGGCAAAGGATGATCCAGGGCCAGCGGCGTTTCAAAGATCCGGCCGGACGACCGTCTTGCCCACCACCTTGCGGTCGGCCAGCGTGTCGAAGGCGGCCTGCCAGTCGTTCAGCACGAACTCGCGGTCGACCCGAGGCTTCACCTTGCCCTCCTCGGCCATCTTCCAGATGGCGGCGTTGTTCTCGCGGCCCTTGGCGGGGAACTGGCGGCCGTATTCGCCGGCCCGCACGCCCATGACCGAGAAACCCTTGATCAGGGCGTAGTTCACCGGCAGCACCGGCAGGCGTCCGGAGGTGAAGCCGATCGACAGGATCGATCCGTTGAAGGCGATGCAGCGCACGCTCTCGTCGAACACGTCGCCGCCGACCGGATCATAGATCACGTCGGCGCCGCGGCCGCCGGTGATCTCCTTCACCCGGTCCTTGAAGCCGCGGGCGACGTTCACCGTCGCGTCGACCTCGTATTCCGCCTCGATCACCGCCAGCTTGTCGTCGCTGGCCGAGGCGGCGATCACTTTGCAGCCCAGCATCTTGGCCATGTCGACGCAGGCCAGGCCTACCCCGCCGGCCGCGCCGTGCACCAGCACCCACTGGCCGGGCTCGACCTGGGCGCGGCGGACCAGGGCCACATAGGCGGTCAGGTAGCAGACCTGGTAGCCGGCCGCCTGGCCGAAGCTCAGCGCCTTGGGCTTGCGATGCAGGGCCAGCGCCGGGCTCACCGCGTATTCGGCGAAGCCGCCGGTGCGCGAGCCGCCCGCCACCTCGTCGCCGACGCTCCAGCCCTCGACGCCCTCGCCCAGCTTCACGATCTCGCCGGCCAACTCCATGCCGGGCGTGAAGGGGAGGTTCGGCTTGTGCTGGTGCTCGCCGCGGGTCTGCATCAGGTCGGGGAAGTTCACCGCCGAGGCCTTCACCCGGATCAGCACCTCGCCCGGACGCGGGTCCGGCGTCGGGACGTCCTTGACCACGCAGCCGGCGTATTCCGCCGCCAGTTCCTCGACCACCAGGGCTCGCATCAGCAGATCCGTCCTTCCAGGCCCTCGCGGACCAGGCCCGCGATCTCGCGACAGGCGACATCCGCGCCGGGGATCACGCCGGTGAAGGCGGTGAAGCCGTGGGCCAGGCTGTCGTAGCAGCGGTAGACCGTGGGCGCCCCGGCGTCACGCAAGCGCTTGGCGTAGGCCTCGCCCTGGTCGACCAGCGGATCGAAGCCGGCGGTCACCACCACGGCGGGGGCGAGGTCCTTGAGGTCCGGCTCCCGGATCGGCGACAGGCGCGCCGAGGCCGGGTCGTCCTCGGGGTTCAGATAGTGGCCCATGAACCAGTCCATGGTCGGCCGATCGAGCGGGAAGGCGTCGCCATAGGTGGTCATGGACGCGCTCTCGCTGGCCACGTCGACGCAGGGATAGATCAGGAGCTGCAGGCAGGGCTGGGCCTCGCCGGCGCGCTTCAGCTCCTGGCAGACGATCGCCGAGAAATGCCCGCCCATGGAATCGCCGCCGATCGCCGCGCGGCCCTGGGGCGCGCCGAAGCGGGCGGCGTGCTCGCGCGCCCAGCGGAAGGCGGCCAGCACGTCCTCCAGCCCCGCCGGATAGCGGTGCTCGGGGGCCAGGCGGTACCCCACCGAGGCCACCGGCCCGCGCGTGACCTTGGCCAGCAGGGCGCAGAAGGCGTCGCAGGTCTCCAGGTCGCCGATCACCCCGCCGCCCATGTGGGCGTAGACCAGGATCGGGATGGCCGGGTCCTGGGCGTCGGGCCGGTAGAGCCGCAGCGGAATCTCGCCGCCGGGGCCCGGAATGGCCATGGCCTCGATCCGCACCCCGCCTTCGGGCGCAGGGCTCATGGCGGCGAAGGCGCTGGCGCTGGCGCGGCGGGCCTCGTCGGGGGTCATGGCGGTCATGGGCTGGCCGCCCCTGGCCTGGGCGGCCAGGAACTGCAGGCGCGGGTCGAGCGTGCGGCCGCCGCGATAGACCGCGCCGCCGCCGGATAGCAGCCTCAGGACCGGCGAGGGAAGCGAGAGGAGGGTTTTCAGGACCAGGCGCTGGGTGGACAGGCTGGCCATGGCGCTCACGCGCCCGAGGGGCCGCGCAGGCCGAACAGGATCATGCTCACCGCGAACTCGGTGGCCCCGCCGACGTCGAAGGGGCGCCGGGCCAGCATCTTGTCGCCGACCTCGCGGGCGATGCCGATGCAGGCGGCGGCGATGTAGTCGGGGTCGGCGTGGCTCGGGTCGCCGGCCGCCTGCTCGACGATGCAGTCGCGCACCTCGGCGAACACCGCCTGCATCTCCGGCGTCTCGCCGTGGATGTGCGGATGCGGCTCGTCGACCGGCCGCCGCGCCATCCAGTTCTTGTGCTCGTCGGCCAGGAAGTTGAAGTAGGCCGAGATCGCGGCGCGGACGAAGCTTTCCCAATCCGTGGCCTTGGCCCGCTCCGCCTTCAGGATCGGGGCGAAGCGTCGCGCGCCGTCGTCCGACAGGGCGGTCGCGACCTCCTCCTTGGAGCGGTAGTAATTGTAGAAGGTGCCGGCCGCGAGGCCCGTGCGGCGGATGATGTCGCGCACCGTGGCGTTGTCGTAGCCCAGTTCGCCGAACACCTCGCGCGCCGCGTCCAGGATCGCCAGGCGGTTCTGGGCCTTGGTCTGCTCGCGCTTGCCGACCGGGAGATATGCGACCTGGGACATCTATGCCTGAACTAAAAAAGTGACGTGCGTCATTCTAAGGTCGTTCCGTCGCGTCCGCCAAGCGTCGTCGCGCCTGGCGATCAGTATCCCGCCCGATCGCTTGCGCCGCAGGCGAGCCGGCACTGGCTCCAACTGGTCGAACAATCGTCCGATCGGCCGTCGGAGAGGCAGAAATAGTAGCTCTGGGCGCAGCTCGTGCGGCATTGCTGGGCCGCGCCGCCGACCGGCCCGGCCACCGGCGGCAGGATCGGCCCGCGCGGATCGAGGCCGGGGGCCAGGGACGCGGGCAGGACGGGCGTCGCCGGCGCTGGTGCGGCCGCCGCGGGCTTCGTCGCCGCCGGGACGGAGAACTTCTTCTTGGCCTGCGCGCCGGCGGGGCCGGCCACGGCCAGCATCGCGAGACAGAGAAGCAGGGCGCGGCGCATGGCCCGATCCTGGCGCCGTCCCCGTTAAGAGCCGATTAACCATGATCGGGCGGCGCGAGCGCGCCCCTAACCCTTGCCGTCATGGCCGGGCTCGTCCCGGCCATCCAAGATCTCCGATTGCGCCGATGGATCGCCGGGACAAGCGCGGCGATGACGTCACGGAGGAGGCAGGCCTAGACCGTCCTCTGGGCCCGGTCCTTGGCGTTGGTGGCCTGGATCGCCTCGCGGGCGGCCTTCCACTGGTCTTCCGTCCAGCTCCGCAGGCTCGCGAACCCACCGCCGCCGGCCTGCCAGGAGGCGCCGTCGATGGCGATGGTCTGGCCGTTCACATAGGCCGACAGCGGGTGCAGCAGGTAGACGGCCAGGTTGGCCAGCTCGCGCATCTCGCCCACCCGGCCCATGGGATTGCCGCTCATGTCGCGGTAGTTGCCGCCGGTCGCCTCGCCCCGGGTCGGGTTCAGCCGCGCGCTCATGCCCTCGGTCGGGAAGGGGCCCGGGGCGATGTTGTTGAAGCGGATATTGTGGCTGCCCCATTCCACGGCCAGCGACTGGCTCATGGTGGCGATGCCGGCCTTGGACATGGCCGAGGGCACGGTGAACGGCCCGCCGCTCCAGATCCAGGTGGTCAGGATCGAGACCACCGAGCCCGGCTTGCCCTCGGCGATCCAGCGCTTGCCGCAGTCCAGCGTCATGAAGAACGAGCCGCGGAACACGATGTTGGCGATGGCGTCGAAGCCGCGCGGCGAGAGGTCCTGGGTGCGGCTGATGAAGTTGCCGGCGGCGTTGTTGACCAGGCCGGTGAGCGCGCCGCCGTCGGCCCAGATGGTGTCGAGCGTCTCGCTGATCGCCTCGGGCACGCGGATGTCGCAAGCGATGCCGACGCAGCGGCCGGCGCCTTCCGAGGCGGGATGGGCGGCCATCAGCTCCTTGGCGGTCTCCCCCATCACACCGCCGCGGCGGCCGCAGATATAGACGTCGGCGCCCAGCATCAGGCAGGCCTCGGCCATCACCTTGCCCAGGCCCGTGCCGCCGCCGGTGATCAGGATCCGCTCGCCGGCCATGAGGCCCGGCTTGAACATCAGGTCGTCTGGGGTCAGCTCGGCCACGGTGTTTCCTCCTTTTGTCGTTGGAGGAAAGTCCGCGCCCCTGACGCGGGGGAGGTCAAGGGGCCGCCTATTTCGGGGACAGGTTGATCAATTCGTCCTGAGCGCCGCCGGTCCCGAGGATCGAGCCTCGAATTGATCAACCTGTCCCCGAAATAGGACCTCGCGCCTGGTTCACCCCATGAACGAAGAGGGCCGCCTTGCGGCGGCCCTCTGTACTACGCTGGGGTACTGACTTCCTGGGTTTCCTAGAACTCTTCCCAGCCCTCTTCTTCCGCCGCGGGCTGGTGGGCCAGGGCGGTGGCTCCGCGGGTTGCGGGGCGGGACGCGGGAGCGGCCGTACGCTCGGGAGCGCGGGCCGGATTGGCAGGACGTTCGGCGGCCTTGAAGGCGCCCGAGCCGGTGACCTTGAAGCGGCCCACCAGGCGGGCCAGCTCCTGGGCCTCGTCGGCCAGGACGCGGCTGGCGGCGGTGCTCTCCTCCACCATGGCGGCGTTCTGCTGGGTCACCTGGTC
>CAMFHW010000069.1 GCA_945952175.1 uncultured Phenylobacterium sp.
ACTGGCCGCCGCCGACCGCCGCCTGGGTCAGGCCCTGCAGAGCGCCGTCACCTCCGGCGCCTCGCTCGAAGACCTGCGCGCCCAGCAGGACGCCTGGCGCATCCAGCGCGACGCCGCCGCCCGCACCTCGCGCGCCGCCGTCGTCCGCGCCTACGAGCGCCGCATCGAGGAGCTGAAGACCCGCCCGGCGGCCGAACCGCCGTACTAGGCCGCATCAAAATCCGCTCATCCCGGCGAATGCCGGGACCCAGATCCGAAGCCTAGGTGCTGGGAGGATTTGAACCACGAAGATCACGAAGGAGGCCGAGCTGACCTTCGTGTGCTTCGTGGTTGAGCAGAGCGGCCTTCGGCCGGGCCGCCACGCCCTACGATCTGGATCCCGGCAGTCGCCGGGACGAGCGGTCCTACTGCTGGGCCGTCGGCGCGGCGGGCTTCACCGCAGGCGCGGTGGTCGCTGCGATGGGCTTCGCAGGGGCCGTGCTTCCAGCCGCCGCGGTCGCCGTCGGAGCCGTCGTACCGGCCGCCGGGATGAACTTGGCCACCACCTGGCGGCCGACCGGCAGCACGCCCTTGCTCTGGCCGTCGACGAACACCTGCACCGCGTCGGCCTCGGTGACCTCGACGCTCACGCCCTTCAGCATCGGGGCGCGATAGGCCTCGCCGGAGGCGAGCTGGCGGGCGAAGAAGGGCTGGCCGTCGGCGCCGCGCACGATCAGCGAGGTCGATTTGCGCGCCTGCAGGATCACCGGGCTCTGGCCGGCCGGCGCGCCATAGACCTGTCCGGCGGGGGTGAAGGTCTGGGGCAGCGGCGGCTTGTTCGGGTCCGCGCCCTTGCCGGCCGCGGCGGCCTTGGCCAGGGCGAGCGCGTGGGCGCTGTCCGAGGCCCCGTTGGCGATGCCGGTGGTCGCGGCTTCCAGGCCGGGGGTCTCGTAAGGCGGCGGAATGGTTGATTCCACGGGGGCGGGCAGGGGCTCGCCCAGGCTCACCGGACCATGGCGGGTCGGGGCCGGCTGCAGCGCCGCCTGGGGCGCGGTCGGCGGCGGCGGGGCCTGGTCCTTCATCGCCCGCTGCGCGACGTTCCACAGCACGATGGCCGCCACGACCAGCAGCGCGGCCACGAACATCACGAACATCCGCGGGTCGCGGTCGTTGGTCACGCCCACCGGGGCGCGCAGGCTGTCGTCCGGCACCGGCTCGTCGGCCCGGAACCGCTCCACCGCCGCCTCGCCGTCCAGGCCCAGCGCCGCCGCATAGGCGCGCACATAGCCGATGGTGAACGGCCGCGACGGCAGCTCCTCCAGCCGCATCTCCTCGATGGCCGCCAGATAGGACCTTTTGATCCGTGTGCGGTCGGCCAGTTCTTCCAGGGACAGTCGGCGGAATTCGCGCACCGCTTTCAGTGCAGCGCCAATATCCGGACCGATGTGCAGGTCGGGGGTCGCAGATTCGCGAGGGGCCGATCCAGGACGATCCCAGTCCTTCGGCAAATGGAGATTTGCGCTCCCGCTCGTATCCAGCGGCATGGCGAACTCGCCCCCAACCAATCTGCGCGACTCGCGCTTGCGACCGCGCTGAAAACCTCGCATTCGACGAGGTCAGTACAGTTGGGTAAATATCACGCTAAGATATGGAAACCAATGCGCTATTTCGCCGCCGGGGCGTGACGGAACCGTGTCGGCGCACAATCCACAGGCGAATCTGCGGTTCCAACAAATCTTAACAAGCTGAGCCTTGAGGTCCTGGATGACGGAAGGGGCGCGTCAGACGGCGACGTAGAGCTTCCGCGCCAGGGTCTCGATCTCGTTGCGCACGGTGCCGGCGGCCGACTTGATCAGGGCCGAGACGCCGCGCCGGGCGGCCTCGCGGTCGCAGGACAGCACCATCTGCTTCACCGGCCCGATCCCGGCCGGCGGCATGGAAAGCCCCTCGAAGCCCAGGGCCACCAGGGCGAAGGCCTCCAGCGGCCGCCCCGCCATCTCGCCGCACACCGAGACCGGCGTGCCCGTCTCGGCGCAGCCGCGCTGGATCGTCTCCAGCGCCCGCAGCATCGGCGGCGATAGGAAGTCGTAGCGGTCCGACACCCGCGGATTCCCCCGGTCGGCGGCGAACAGGTATTGGGTCAGGTCGTTGGTCCCGACGCTGACGAAGTCGGTCATCGGCAGGAGCGCGTCCAGGTGCCAGATCACCGAGGGCGCCTCGATCATCGCGCCGACGTCCAGGCGCGACGGCGCCGGGCGGCCCCGCCGCTGGGCCCAGGCGATCTCGGTGTCGACCATGGCGCGGCCGGCGCGGAACTCGTCCACATTGGCCACCAGCGGGAACATGATCTTCAGCGGCCGCCCGCGCGAGGCGTTGATCAGGGCGCGGATCTGCATGCGCAGCAGGGCCGGGCGGTCCAGGCCCATGCGGATGGCGCGCCAGCCGAGCGCCGGATTGTCCTCCCGCTCGGCCTCCAGATAGGGCAGCACCTTGTCGCCGCCGAGGTCGAGGGTGCGGAACGTCACCGGAAGGTCGCCCGCTGCGTCCATCACCCGGCCATAGAGCGCCGCCTGGGCGTCCAGCCTCGGCATCTCCTCGGCCACCATGAACTGGAACTCGGTGCGGAACAGGCCGATGCCTTCCGCCCCGGTCTCGCCCAGGATGTCGAGGTCGACGTCCAGGCCGGCGTTCATCATCAGGTTGATCTTGCCGCCGTCGCGGGTGAAGGCGGGGGTGTCGCGCAGCTTGGCGAACTCGGCCCGCCGTTGCAGGCGGACCTCCAGGCGAGCCTGCAGCGCCTTCACCACGTCGACACGGGGCCGCAGATAGGCCTCGCCCGTCTCGGCGTCGACGATCACCGGGTCGCCCTCGGAGACCTTGTCGCGCAGCCCCTGCAGGCGGCCCACGCAGGGAATGTCGAGCGCGCGGGCCACGATCGCCGCGTGGCTGGCCTGCGAGCCTTCCTCCAGCAACAGGCCCTTCAGCTTGGTGCGGTCGTATTCCAGCAGGTCGGCGGGGCCGAGATTGCGCGCGATCAGGATCGCGTTGTCCGGCAGGTCGCGGGCGGCGTTGCCGTCGCCGGACAGGTGGCGCAGCAGCCGGTCGGCCAGGTCCTCGAAGTCGTGCAGCCGCTCGCGCAGATAGGGGTCGCGCGCCTGGCCCAGGCGGGCGCGGTGCTCCGAGCGCACCCGCTCCACCGCCGCCTCGGCGGTCAGGCCGTTGCGCACTGCGTCCTCGAGATTGCGGTTCCAACCCCGGTCGTGGGCGAACATCTTGTAGGTCTCGAGCACCTCGTAGGAGGCCTCGACGAGGCCGTGCTGGCCTTCCAGCATGTGGTCGATCTGGGCCTGAAGGCCGCTGATCGCCGTCTTCAGCCGCGCGTCCTCGGCCATCACGTCCTCGGCCAGCAGCTGGCTGGGCGCCACCGGCGGCTCGTGCAGCACCGCCACGCCCAGCGCCAGGCCGTCGGCGAACCGCGCGCCCTTCACCCGCTCCGGCTTCTGCGGCACAAGGTCGATGTTCTTCAGCGGACCTTCGGAGGCGAGCTCGCCGCCGGCCACCATCTCGGCCAGCACCATGGCGACGATCTGCAGGTCCTCGACCTCGTCGTCGGAATAGACCCGCGTCGTGCGGTTGTGCGCCACCGGCACCCCGGTGGCGCGTCCGCCGCGCAGCAGGGGCACGCCCATGAGGGCGTGGAACGGGTCTTCGACGGTCTCGGGGCGATAGGAGAAGGCCGGGTGGTTGGGGGCGTCCGACAGGTTCAGCGGCCGGCCCTGGCGCATGATCTCGCCGACCAGGCCCTCGCCCGGCTTCATCCGGGTGACGTGCACGGCGCCGGGGTCCAGGCCCTCGGTGGCGAACAGCTCCATGTCGCCGGCCGCCCTGCGCATATAGAGCGAGCACACCTCGGCGACCATCGAGCGGGCGATGATGCGCACGACCATGTCCAGGCGCGCCTGGGCCGGCCCGCCCGAGGCCAAGGCCTCGCGGATCTGCCGCAGTAGGCTCCGCTGACCGCGGATGCCCGCCCCTGGGGATGGCATCAAGGCGCCCGTCTCCTCTCCCGTGCGCCGGCGCAAACTCCGCCGGCGGTGTCCCAAGGGCAGCGTCTAGCAGTTTTGATCGTCGGAACGGAGACGGAAATGCGTCGCGGTCGAACGCAGATGGTTACGAGCGCAACAGTTCGTGAGGTCGGACGCCTAGGGTTTGGGCGCCGGGCAGGGCGGGGGCCCGTGCTCCAGGCACAGCTTGTCGCCGCCGGCCGGCAGGTGGCCGGTCTTGTCCAGCACACCGCTCAGCTTCAGGTTGGCGATCTGCGGGCCGCCCTTGGTCATGGTCACCCACAGCATGTGGTCCATGGCGCCCTCCGAGCCGTCGAAGGCCCGCTCGCCGCCCGTCGTGCCCAGCATGATGTGGTCGCGCCCGTTCCGCTCCGCGTACGAATAGCGGTGCAGGTGGCCGTTCAGCAGGGTGTAGGGCCGGCCCTTCAGGGCCGCCTCGATCCGTCCCAGCCCCTGGTCGCCGTCCCGGCGGTAGACCGGCTTGTGCATCAGGAGGAACGTCCAGCGCACTTTGGGATGGCTGGCGATCGCCTTCTCGAAATAGGCGCTCTGGGCCGGGCCGATGGCGCCGACCTGGCTCTCGATGCGGCGGGGATAGGGCAGGGCGGCCGCGGCCTTGGGATCCTTGGTCCGCAGGGCCAGGTAGTCGGCGCGCTGCCTGTAGAGCTCCTGCATGGTCGCGGCCGGATAGTCCTCCGTGTCCAGCAGCAGGAACAGCACGTTCTTGTAGATGAACCAGGAATAGCGCGGCCCGTAGCGCGCCTCCCAGACCTTGCGCTGGGTCAGGTTGGTCATGTCGTGATTGCCGGGCACGTGGAAGAAGGGCGCCGGGGTCTGGGCCAGCCGCGCGTCGAACGCGTCCCACTCCTTGTTCAGCAGGGCCTCGTCCTCGCTGCCGCCCTCGATCATGTCGCCGATGGTCAGGATCATGGTCGGCCGCAGCAGGGCGAGCTGCGCCGCCGCCACCTCGAACACGCCGGGCCGGTAGCCGGACTCCAGATCGCTCACCACGGCGAACGAGAACTTGTCCGGCGCGTCGTCGAAGCGGGCGTGGGTCCAGGGGTGCGGGCCCTTGGCGACGGGCGTCTCGAACGCCGGCTTCGGCCCCGCCCCGCCGGCCAGCAGCGCGCAGGCCAGAGCCAATCCGATCCCGATCCGCCGCATCGCGTCCTCCCGCCCTTGTTGCAAGGGAGTTAGGCCCCTGGATCGGCGCCGATCAAGCCGCCGCGTTCTTCGCCACCACCGCCAGGAAGGCCTCCTGCAGCGCCTGGCGCACGGAAGGCCCCTTCATCGGGGCGCCCAGGTGCAGGCTGCGCAGCTCGTCCATGAAGGCCTCCCACATCGGCGGGCCGCCTTCCTCCAGCAGCTGGGCGCGGATCGACAGCTCCTCCGTCACCGGCCGCCAGCGCCGGCCCCAGGCCCCCATCTGGGCGAACAGCGGCACCAGGTCGATTCCCGCCTCGGTCAGGCTGTAGATGGCCTTCTGCTTGTGGGTCGGGTCGTCGGCGCGGGTGATCATCCCGGCCGCCATCAGCCGCTTCAGCCGGTCGGCCAGGATGTTCGAGGCGATGCCCTCTTCCGATTGGGACAGCAGCTCCCGGAAGTGCCGACGGTCGCCGAACATCATGTCGCGCAGGACCAGCAGGCTCCAGCGATCCCCCAGCACCTCCAGGGTCAGGTTGATCGGACAGCCGGATCGATGCTCATCGCTCAAGTCGGGGTCTCCAGGAAAACCAGTTGCATTATCTCATCGGTCGACGGCGCCGACAACTGGCTGCCGAAGGCGCTAGACCACCACCCGCTCCGGCGGACCGGCCAGCAGGTCGGCCACCACCCCCAGCGCCTGCTCCAGCACCGCGCGCTTCGAGGCGCCGCCCAGCGAGATCCTCACCCCGTCGGGTCGATCCGGCCCGCCCGCGAAGGCGTCCGCCGCCACCAGCGACAGGCCCCGCCGCTGGGCCGCCAGCATCAGCGCCTCCGCCGGCCGCTGGGCGGGCAGGTCCAGCCACACGTGCAGGCCGTCGGCCCCGCCCCGGGCGTCCGGCAGCAGGCGTCCGGCGATCTCGCGCCGGGCGCGGGCCTCCCGGCGCACCGCGGCCAGCAGGGCCTCGGCCGTCCCCTCGCGGATCCAGCGCGCGGAGACCGCGCTCATCAGCGGCGCGGCCATCAGCGATCCGGCGCGCAAGGTCTCCGCGACGGCCTCGCCCATGCCCTCGGGCGCGGCCAGGAAGGCGATGCGCAAGCCCGGCGAGATCGCCTTGGACAGGGTCGCCACGTGGAAGGTGCGTTCCGGGGCGATCGCCGCCAGGGCCGGCGGCGGCGCGTCCAGCAGCCGGCTGTAGGGATCGTCCTCGACGATCCAGGCCCCCGCCCGCCGCGCGGCCTCGCAGACGGCCCGCCGCCTCGCCTCGCCCATGGTCGTCGCCGTCGGGTTCTGCAGGGTCGGGATCAGGTAGATGGCCGCCGGTCGCTCCGCCGCGCACAGCCTGGCCAGGGCCTCGGGCTCGAAACCCTCGCCGTCGACGGGGCAGGGGACCAGCCTCAGCCTCTGGGCGCGGGCGATGGCGATCATGCCGGGATAGGTCAGCGGCTCGCAGATCACCGCCTGCCCCGGCTTCGCCACCGCCGCCATCACCGCCGACAGTCCCGCCTGGGCGCCCGCGCAGACCATCAGCCGCTCGGGCGCGATCCCGCCCAGCACCGGCGCGAGCCAGGCGGCCGCGGCCACCTTCTGGCCCAGCGTTCCGGCGCCCGGATGATAGGCCATCAGCGTCGCCGCGTCGGTCCGCTCCAGCACCTCGGCGGTGGTCGCCTTGAGCAGGCCGGCCAGCGACAGGCCGAGCGGCGGCGGGGGCAGGTTCATCGACAGGTCGATCCGCCCGGCCTCGTCCTCGTCGGCCTGGGACCGCACGAAGGTGCCGCGCCCCACCGTCCCCTCCACCAGGCCCCGGCCGCGCGCCGCGCCATAGGCCCGCGTCACGGTGGTGAAGTCGACGCCCAGCCGCTCGGCCACCGTCCGCTGCGGCGGCAGTTGGTCGCCCGGCTGCAGTTCGCCCTCGCGGATCGCCGCCTCCAGCGCCTCGACCAGCGCCAGGTAGATCGGTCCCGTGCCGCGCCTCACGCGGCCGAGCCAAGCCTCCGCAGCCCTTGCATTTCCGCTCATGATGCATACAATATACTCAGATTGTATGCAGTCAAACCCATATTGTATGGAAGGCGCATCCCGATGCACAGCGACGTCTACGACACCCCCTCGACGCTCTCGGCCGGCCTGCGTTGCCGCTGCCCGCGCTGTGGCGAGGGCAAGCTGTTCGGCGGCTTCCTCAAGCTCGCCCCGGCCTGCGACCGCTGCGGCCTCGACTTCTCGTTCGCCGACCCGGCAGACGGCCCGGCCTTCTTCGTGATGAGCGGCGTCGGCATCCTGGTCATCGGGGTCTGGGCCTGGGCGACGGTCGGCCTCGACCCGCCGCTGTCGGTGCATTTCGCCACGGTCTTCCCCGCCCTCATCGGCGGCTGCCTGGGCAGCCTGCGCCCGATGAAGGCCTGGCTGGTCGACGAGCAGTACGTCCACAAGGCCGAGGAGGCCCGCTGGGACAGCATCGGCGGCCACGGCGAGGGCCATTGGGCCTGGGACCGCCGCCGCGGCTATTAATCGCCGTTAAAGTTTTTCGGCCGGCGCGTGGCCCGCTTCGCCCGCGCTTTGCGCCTCTCCTTCGACACCCGGATGTCCCGGGGGGCCGGGCCGCGTGGTCCGGCGGGGGTTTGCGAAGGAGACTTGCGTATGTGGAAGAAGGATTACCTGGCCGGGGCCGCGCTCTGCGCGATCCTGGCCTCCGGCCAGGCCCACGCGGCCGACCCGATCGTGATCTACGCGCCGACGTCGGACATCAGCGTCAACACCATGGCCCACCAGGGGCCCTACGTCGCCGGCTCGAACGTCAACAACACCAACGGGACGCAGACCTATCTCAACATCGGGTCGGGCGGCTCGGCGAGCTCGTCGGGGTCCCTGGCCGGCGTGACGGGCGACGCCTACATCCCCGGCAATTCCGGCGACAAGCCGATCACGTCCACCGCCCACGGGTCCGCCAGCCTGGCCGACGGCACGATGAAGGCCTCGGTCTTCACCACCGGCCCGGACAACTTCGGCACGCCGGGCGGCGACGTTTCGACCAAGATCGCCGACACCCTCTATTTCCACAACACCACCGCGGGCGCCCTGGCGCTCGGCCTGACCTTCACCTTCGAGGGGAGCGTGACCACCCAGACGCCGCTCAGCGCCTCCAGCAGCGGCTATGGCAGCCTCATCGTGGCCGGCTGCGGCTCGTGCGGCGACCTGCGTTTCGCGGCCGACGGCGCCGGCGTCGGGGACCAGGTCTCGGCCTTCTGGAACGACCTCGACGGCGTCTACAACATCGCCTCCTGGGGCGGCCTGGTCCCGGTGTTCGGCGATTCAAGCCACTGGCACACCGAGTCCTTCGGCGACATCGGCGCCCTGATCTCGACGACCATCCTGATCCCCGCCGGCGAATCCACCATGGGTCTCCAGGCCCTGCTGAATGTGAGCTGCCGCAGCGGCGACAGCTGCGACTTCGGGCACACGGCGAAGTTCGGCTTCGGCGCCCTGCCCACCGGCCTCAGCTTCACCTCCGCCTCGGGCCTCTTCCTGTCGTCGATGGCCGGTCCGGTCGATCCGGGCGGCGGCGGCCCGATCGGTGGCGGCGGCGTTCCCGAGCCCGCCACCTGGGCGATGATGATCCTGGGCTTCGGCCTGGTCGGCGGTGCGGTCCGCGCCCGCCGGCGCGCCCTCCTCGTCTGAATTCCGACCGGCCGCGGTCTTGGGGGCCGCGGCCGTTGCGACGGCGCATCCGCAAGCCGGCTGCGCCGTCGGTCGCGTCAGGGCGCCGCTCCACCCCGCGGCGGCGCCCTGGCCGCATCCCGATCATTAACCGTCGTTAAAAATATCTTGCCCGCGCGTGGCCCGCTTTGCCCGCGCTTTGCGCCTCTCTTTCCGAACCCCGGATCTCCCGGGGGGCCGGGCCGCGTGGTCCGGCGGGGGTTTACGAAGGAGATTTGCGTATGTGGAACAAAGCTTACGTCGCCGGGGCCGCGCTCGCCGCCCTCATGGCGGCCTCCTCTTCCGCGCAGGCGACGGTCTACAGCCTCTCGGGCGACTGGAGCGATTCCGCCAATCCGAGCGGCGCCTGGTCCTACGGAACCGGTCTCACGCACCATCCGCAGCCGGTCACCGCCAACACCCTGAACGGCGCCGCGGGCAACGGCTTCTGGGGCGCGGGCTCCGACTTCTACAGCTCGCCCTTCACCTTGAAGACCACGGCCAACGGCGCCTCGACCGGCGCCTACACCAACAACGACTTCCTGGCCGGGGACGTGCTGGTCCACTCGGCCAATGACGGGTCGACCTTCGTCATCGCCTGGACCGCGCCGGCCGCCGGCCAGATCGCGCT
Organism: uncultured Phenylobacterium sp.; assembly: GCA_945952175.1. Lineage (GTDB taxonomy): Bacteria > Pseudomonadota > Alphaproteobacteria > Caulobacterales > Caulobacteraceae > Phenylobacterium. The sequence continues at coordinate 9,512 of CAMFHW010000069.1, forward strand.
CGCCAGCTCTGTCTGGTACGCGCATTCGATCGTCGCGCGCTCGGACGAGGTCGCGGCCTTCCTGAACAGCGCCCTGCTGGGCAGCGCGACCGTGACCAACGGGATCGACCGCGCCAGCCGGCTCAACCTCGCGAGCGGGATCTACACCGTCGCGGCCGGTGACGTCCTAACGTTCGATTTCACCAAGACCGCCGGCCAGACCTTCGGCTCGATGGCCGGCATCGACGCGACCATCGACTTCACGCCCAGCACGATCGGCGGTGGCGGCGGCGTCCCCGAGCCCGCCACCTGGGCGATGATGATCCTGGGCTTCGGTCTGGTCGGCGGCATGACCCGATCCCGCCGTCGCGCGTTGTCAGTCTGAGCCCGGATCGGCCGCGGTTGGGGGATCGTGGCCGGTGCGGTGACGCCCCAGAGCGTGTCAGCCGAAAGTGTGAGCGGTTTCGGCGCCCGACACGCTCTGAGCTATGAACGAGAGCCCTTTCCAACGGGTCGGATGAGTCCATCCGACCCTAAAGGGCTCACGGATGCCGTTCACGTCGCCGCGCGAGCCAGGGCGCCGCCTCCATCAGCCCGGAGGCGGCGCCCTGGCCGCAGTCTTCCCCCGGCAATACCTGGCCTCCGCCTCGCGCAGCAGTTTCAGCGAGCTGCCGTCGTCCAGCGCCGCATGGCGGCCGGAGCGGCGCAGGGCCGCGAACACCGCCTCGCCCTCGTCATATCGCGCGCAAGCCGTGGCGACCCGCCCGGCCTGGGCCTCGATGTCGCCCAGGGCGCTCAGCGCCACGGCGTAGTCCCGGGCGTGCATCGTCACCTGCGGCGCGCGCAGCATCCGCGCGCGGCGCGCCTCCACCGTCCGCGCGAGGATCGGGATCGCCTCAAGTGGCCGCCCCAGGGCCGCGAAGGTCTGGGCCTGGGCGTCGTCCAGCATTTCCGAGGCCCGCGCGGCGTCCACGTCGGCGGGGTCGAACTGCGCGATCGCGCGGGCCTCGGCCACCCCCCGGGCCAGGATCGGCGCCGCCTCGGCCGCGCGGTTCACGTCCACCAGGGTCAGGCCCAGCGCCCAGCGCGAACGGGGCAGGAGCCGCGTCACCCGCGGATCGTCCGGCCAGCGCCGCGCCGCCTCTTCCAGGATCGCCATGCGCCGGCGATAGGGTGCGACCGCCTCGGCCGGCCGCCCGGCGTAATAGGTCGTCTCGGCCAACAGGTCCTGCAGGTTGGCCTCGCGGATCATGGCGTCCCGCGCCTGCGGCGGCCGCGACGCGGCCAGCCCCTGCCGCGCCGCCGCCAGCGACTCGTCGTAGCGCCCCTGCCATTGGCGCAGCGCCGCCATCTCGGCGTACCAGTCGCCCTGCAGCGCCGCGATCGGCGCGTCCGGATCGAAGATCAGCGTCCGGGCGTCGGCCAGCAGCCGCTCGGTGGCCGGGAAGTCGTTGTCGACCATCACCACCAGATGCGCCTGGTCCAGCCGGGTCTGGGCCCGCAGCCTGCGCCCCTCCGCGCCCGGCAGGCCCATGGCCAGGTCGTAGGCGGTGGCCAGGTTGCGCTTGGCTTGGTCGGTCTGGCCCAGGTTCGGCCGTCCCGGCATGCCCTGGCGTTCGGCGAGCAGCAGCAGGCCCCGCGTCGATTCCGCCCGCACCCCGTCCGGCGCGCCCGGGCTGCGGGCCAGCCGGTCGAGGTAGGACTGCGAGACCTGCGCCACCTCGGCGCGCAGGGCCAGAGACCGCGGCTGGCGCTCCAGCCGGTCGCCCAGGTCGAACAGCAGGTAGCGCGCCGCCCCGTGCACCTGGTCGAACCGCGCCCGGGCCTCGGCCTGGGCCCGTTCGGCGCGGACATAGCTGATCGTCGCCACCACGCTCGTCGCCGACAGGGCGACGATCGCCGCCGTCGTCATGGCCACGCCCCAGCGGTGACGGCCGATGAACTTGCCCGCCCGGTAGCCTAGGCCCTCCGCCGACCGCGCCGCCACCGGCAGCTGGTCGCGCCAGCGGCCCAAGTCGGCGATCAGGGCGCCGACGTCGCCATAGCGCTCGCCCGGCTGCGCCGCCCGCGCCTTGGCGGCGATGGCCTTCAGGTCGGCGTCCCGCGTCCCCGCGACCAGCCCCTCCAGCACCAGGCCCAGGGCATAGATGTCGTCGGCCACCACCGGGGCGGCCCCCGCCAGCCGCTCGGGGCTCGCATAGTCGCGGGTCATGGGCTGCAGGCCCTCGGCCTCCTCCCCCAGCAGCCGGGCGATGCCGAAGTCCAGCAGCCGCACCCGCCCCGCCCCGTCCACCAGGATGTTCGACGGCTTCAGGTCGGCGTGCACCACCAGGTGCGCGTGGGCGAACTGCGCCGCCTCCGCCGCCTGCACGAACAGCGCGACCCGGGCGCGCTCGGCCAGGCCCTCCGCGGCCTCGTCGATCGGCCGGCCGTCGACATATTCCATCACCAGATAGGGCGCGCCGTCATCCAGCACGCCGCCGTCGATCAGCCGGGCGATATTGGGATGTTCCAGCCGCGCCAGAATCCGCCGCTCCTCGGCGAACCGACCGGCCGCCAGCCCGGCCAGGTGTCCGTGCACCAGCTTGATCGCCACCGCCTGCTCGAACAGGCCGTCGGCGCGCTCGGCCTTCCACACCTGGCCCATGCCGCCCTCGCCGATCAGGGCGGTCAGGCGAAACGGCCCCACCTGTTCCGGCGGCGGCCGGGCGGGGCGGCGCTCGGCGGCGAAGTCGGTGGGCATGGCGCGCCGCGCGCCGGCGGCGCTGCGCTCCAGGGCGGAGATCCTCGCCACGAC
>CAMFHW010000070.1 GCA_945952175.1 uncultured Phenylobacterium sp.
GCTGGGGGTCAGCCACACCATCGGCCAGACCTGGACCAAGACGGCGGCCAACACCTGGACGCTGGACCTCGCCAACCCGACGCTGACCTCCGACGCCTCGGTGACCAGCGGGACCATCAGCCCCTCGACCGTGACGGTGACCTTCGATTCCAGCGGCGTGCTGGCCTCGACCAACCCGGCGCCGGTGGCCCTGACCGTGACCGGCCTGACCACCGGCGCGGCGGACAGCAACATCACCCTGAACCTCGGCACGGTCGGCAAGACCGACGGGATCACCCAGTTCTCGTCCTCGTCGAGCACGGCCGAGATCGGCAATCCGAGCTTCACCGAGGACGGCGCGCTCTACGGCCAGCTGAAATCGGTGACCATCGACGCCGACGGACTGGTCACCGCCTCGTTCGACAACGGGGTGAAGCTGCCGGTCTACAAGATCCCGCTGGCGACCTTCCCGAACCCGAACGGGCTGACGGCGATCACCGGCACGGTGTTCACCCAGAACCAGGCGGCCGGCAACGTGGCCCTGCGCATGCCGGGCGACAGCGACGCAGGCTCTCTCCAGGCCTCGGCGCTGGAAGGCTCCACCACCGACATCGCCGGCGAGTTCAACCGGATGATCGTGGCCCAGCAGGCCTATTCGGCGGCCTCGCAGGTGATCACCACGGTGAAGAGCATGTTCGACACCTTGACCACGGCGATGCGCTGATGGCGTCGGACAGGGACCTGGGGGCCATCGAGGACCTGCGCCTGCGGGCCGAGCGGTCCCGGCAGAGCGGCTACGCCCTGCCGGTGGTCGCCAGCCCCGACGAGGCCAAGGCGCTGGCCTGGGCGATCGCGCGCCAGCTGGCGGCCCTCAGCGGCCGCGAGCGGCTGGTCGCCCTGGCCGAGATCGACCACGCCTACGCCGCGCTGGAAGGCCGGCTCGGGCGGCTGTCGGGGGAGCTGGAGGAGAACGGCCGCCGGCTGCGCGCGGCCAATGACGGCGGGGCGGCCTGCGACGCCTATACCCGCGGCCGGGGCCGCTAGCGCCCATGTCGCTGACCGGCATCCTCAACATCGCCTCGGCCGGGATCAGCAATTCCGACTACCAGATCGCCCTGGCCAACGCGAACATCGCCAACGCCAGCGACACCAGCTACTCGCGCAAGACCGCGAGCTTCACCAGCATCACCGAGACCCGCGCCCTGTCGGACGCCACGGTGACGCGGGTGGCGGACGCCTATCTGACCAAGGCGGCGGCGAGCGCGAACGCGGCCTCGAGCCACGATGCGGCGATCTCCGACGCCCTGCAATCCTACGACGCGGCGCTCGGCACGGTTGGGGGGAGCAACGACGTCTCCAGCCTGCTGACCAGCCTGGAGACCTCGATCACCAGCCTGAAGTCGGCCGGGGCGACCGCGGCGGCCAAGGCCGACGTGGTCTCGCACGCCAGCAGCCTGGCGACCTCGATCCGCAGCCTGTCGAGCACCATCCAGGGCCTGCGCAACCAGGCCAACAGCGACATCGCCACCACCGTGAGCGACATCAACACCACCCTCGACAAGGTGGCCTCGCTGAACGACCAGATCGCCTCGACCACCGCGGCCGGCGGCGACGCCACGACGCTGCAGGACCAGCGCGACGCGGCCCTGCAGAGCCTGGCCGGGGCGATGAACGTCTCGTACTTCACCACGCCGGACAACCGGGTGCAGGTCTATGCCCCGGGCGGGCAGCTGCTGGTCGGGGCGGGCGCGAACCACCTGGCCTATTCCGCCTCCACCGCGCTCGGACCCGACACCACCTATCCCGGCGGGATCGCCGGCGTCACGCTGGGCGGCAAGGACATCACCACCAGCCTGACGGGCGGCAAGATCGGGGGGCTGATCGAGATCCGCGACAAGACCCTGGTGGGCGAGCAGGCCAAGCTCGACCAATTGGCCTCGACCCTGATCTCGACGGCCAATGCGGCGACCAACAGCGGGACCGCCTATCCGCCGCCCTCGAGCCTGACCAGCGCCGGGACGGTTTCGGCCAGCGACGCCTTCTCGGCGGCCGGAACGCTGCGGGTGGCGGTGGCCTCGTCGGACGGCAAGGTGACGGCGACCCAGGACATCGACCTGTCGACCATGACCAGCGTCTCGGACCTGGTCACCGCGCTGAACGGCGTCGCCGGCCTGTCGGCCTCGATCTCGTCGGCCGGCAAGCTGGTGGTCTCGGCCACCGCGAGTGGAACCGGGGTGGCGCTCGCCGACATCGGCGCCCAGGTCTCGCCGTCGGGCCAGGGCGTCTCGGCCTATTTCGGGTTCAACGACCTGTTCTCCGGCTCCAACGCGACCGACGTCGCGGTCTCCTCGCGTTTGCAGGCCGACGCCTCGGGCCTGCCGACCTCGGCCCTCCCCACCACCGGGAGCCTGGCCGTTGGCGCTGTCGCCCTCGCCTCGGGCGACAGCGCCGTGGCCGACCGCCTGGCCACGGCGTTCTCGACGCCGACGGCCTTCGCGGCGGCCGGCGATTTCGGGGCGCAGTCGGTGAGCCTGGAGACCTATGCCTCGACCTTCGTGGCCGGCGCCTCCAGCCTGGTCTCCAACGCCTCGGACAAGGCCGACGCCTCGCAGGCCGCCCATACCGCGGCGACCACGCGCCTGCAGAACCTGACCAGCGTCAACACCGACGAGGAGCTGGCCTCGCTGACCACCTATCAGCAGCAGTACCAGGCGAACGCCCAGATGATCTCGATCGTCCGGACCCTGTTCGACACCCTGATCCAGATGATGAACTGAGGGACGAGGGCGCGAGATGATCAGCCGCATCGGCACCTTCGCCAATTCCAACGCCCTGGTGGCCGCGACCCTGCGCGCCCAGGGCAAGCTCGCCGACCAGCAGGCCCAGCAGGCGTCCGGCAAGAAGTCGACGACCTTCGGCGGCCTGGGCGGCGACGCCTCCAAGCTCCTGAACCTGGCGGGCCAGAGCGCACGGCTGACCGCCGACAACGCCGCCGCCACCAGCGCCTCGACCCTCACCCAGTCGGCCTATTCGGCGGTGGGCGACATTCTGGACCTGGCCACGACGATCCGCAGCCAGCTGGCCTCGGCGGTGAGCGGGACCAACGGCTCGGGCGCGATTACGGCGGACACGGCGAAGAACTGGCTGAGCACCCTGCAGAGCGAACTCAACACCCAGGTGGGCGGGGTCTATGTGTTCGGCGGCCAGGGCGCGGACCACGCGCCGGTCGACTTCACCGCCGCCGCCTATGCGCCGACGGCGTCGGACCCGCCGGACACCGGCTACTACCAGGGCGCGGGGACGCAGCGCACCTTCACGACATCCCAGGGCGAGGTGATGGGGGTGGGGTTGCTGGCCAGCGATCCCGGCTTCGCGCGCCTGGCCAATACGCTGTCGATGATCGCTGCGGCGCCGGGCGACGCGGCGACCCTGCAGTCGGCCTACGGCGCACTGGGGACGGCGGTGACGCAGCTCGGCGCGCACCAGGCGGCGATCTCCAGCCAGGCGGCGGCGCTGGACACCCTGATCAGCAACAACACCGACCGGATCACCACGCTCGACAACCTGGCGACCGACATCGACGGGGCGGACCTCGCGACCGCGACGGTGAAGGTGACCCAGTACCAGTCGCAGCTCGAGGCGCTCTATTCGGCGATCTCCAAGCTGAGCTCGGACAGTCTGCTGAAGTATTTGTAGGGCGCTCAGGGTAGACGAGAACCGCTTCCCCTCTCCCCTTGCGGGAGAAGGTGGCCTGCGAAGGCAGGCCGGATGAGGGGGCTGCCGCCTATCCGGAAAGACCTGCGCGGCCCCTCACCCGACCCCGCCGCGCGGGGCCACCCTCTCCCGCGAGGGGAGAGGGGAAGGTGGCACCCCGGAGCTCAGTGCGCGGTGGCGGTGGGGCGGGTGGGGAGTTCGACCTGCTGGCCGGTGATGAGGGCGGCGGCGGCGCGCAGCATGGCCGGGTCGATGGCGCCTTCCGAGCAGCCGACCATGCTGGTGGCGAGGTCCGGTTGCTCGGCGCAGGTGATCAAGCCGTGGGAGACCTGCTGCAGGGCCTGGCCAAGGTCATGGCCGTCGACCGCGGCGATCAGGCCCACGACGATCGAGAGCGTGGTGGTGGCCCGCTCGGCCATGCGCCGGGTGTCGCGCAGCTCCTGCATCAGCAGCTGGGCGTTCAGTTCCATCACGCGGGCGGCGGCGTCGGGGGCGAGATCGGTCATGGTCGCATCCTCTTGAGTAGCGAGCATGGAACGGACGACATGGTAAATTGGGGCGGTCAGCCGGCGGCCTCGGCCGTGAGCAGGCTGGCGGCCTTGCGCAGCAGGTCCGGATCGACGCTGTCGCCGTCCTCCGGCTCCAGTCCGGCAAGCTGTGGGATCTCCGCGCAGAGGCGCAGCTGGCGCGACAGGCGGCGCAGCGCGCCGGTCAGCTCGGCGTCCTCGCGCAGCAGCTTCACGAGCAGGAGGAGCTCCGCGCCACCCTCGGCCCTGTCGTCCGGATCGCCCTTGCGCCGGTCTGCGCCCTGCCGCCGTTCCATCGCGTTCGCCTTTTCGTGTCGGACAGGCGTTGAACGATGGCGGCGCGCGATTGGGGCGCGGGAAAACGCCCTTCGCGGCTACGGAGTCAGGCTGCCACGAGGCCCGGCAGGTCGTGCAGGGCGGGGTCGAGCCCCTTGCCCATCAGGTCGATGAAGTTGTCGCGGTAGAAGCGGCGGCGCGCCGTCTCGCCGACGCCTCCCAGCGCGTCGTTGAAGCGCTTCAGCGGATTGCGGCCACCCTCGACGTGCGGGAAGTCGGAGGAGAAGAGGCAGACCTCCTCGCCGGTGTTTTCGATGATCCAGGCGGTGTCCTCGTGCGGATAGGGGGTCACGCGGAACTGGCGGCGGATGATCTCGCTGGGCCTGGCCGAGAGCTTCTGGAGACGCTCCTCCTTGCCGAAGGCGGCGGCGCCCGAGTCCATGAACCGCATCAGGCTGGGCAGCCAGGAGGCGCCGAGCTCGATGGCCCCGAACTTCAGGTTGGGGAAGCGGTCGAACACGCCGTCGATCACCAGGGCCGACAGGGTCTGCCAGATGGAGATCGGGATGGTCATGAAGGTGAGGCTGGTGAAGTTCTCGGCCCCGCCGTGGAAGTCGAGCACCTGCGGGCCGCCGTTCTCGACATAGGCGCGGTGCATCTTCTCCTCGCCGCCGACGTGGAACAGGATCGGCAGGCCGGCCTCCTGGACCAGCGCCCAGAGCGGGTCGAGGTCCTTGTGGCTGGGCGAATGGTGGGGCGGATGGCGCGAGGGCACGATCAGTCCCTTGGCGCCCATCTCGATGGCCTCGCGGGCGATCTGCGGGGCGCGGGCCATGTCGACCAGGGGCACGTAGCCGGTGGCCAGCAGGCGTCGGTCGACCGAACAGAACTGCGTCATCATGCGGTTGTGGGCGCGGGCGGCCTCGACGGCGAGATCGATCTCGCCCATCTCCTCGAGCCCATAATTGCCAAGGGCGGCGGTGGTGAAGACCAGCTGGCTGGCGAAGCCCAGCAGGTCCAGCGTGCGCGGCCGGTCGTCGGCCCTGAAGGCGCCGTGGGCCTGGTAGTTCTTGCGCAGCAGGAGATTGGCCTCGTGGCCGGCGCGGAACTCGTCGTCCTCGGCGAGCGCCCGGGCCTTGGGCACCCAGTCGGGTTCGGCGATCTTCCGGGCGGCCTTGTCCTTGAAGGCCTCACGGAAGGCCGGGTCGACGAACCGGACGATCTCGGCCGGCAGCTCCATCACGTGGGAGTCGGCGTCGTGGATCGTCTGCCCTTCCACATAGGCCATGGCGTACTCTCCCTTCGATTTTCTCGTTGGGCGCAGTTCGGACCCAAGACGCCCGATCGTCAAGCGTGGGTTCAGGCCAGGAAACGGTCCACGAGCGCCTGGTCCTGATCGTAGACCCAGCACTCGAAGAGCCGGTCGTCGGCGATGGTGTAGACGAGGGTGCGCTCGATCTCCGCGGTGGCGCCGTCGCGATGAAACGCCTCGCGCACGACGATGGCGCTGCGCGCCGCGCCGGCCATCACGTCGATCACCTCGAGGAGCTGGCGCGCGGTCTTCTGCGACACCGCCGCCAGCGCCTGCAGCGCGGCGGCCTTGCCGCGATGGACGCCGGAGAGCGGATTGGTCCCGGCATAGTGCAGCGTGAACTGATCGTGATAGCAGCCGACGAGGGCCGCGCGGTCGCCGGCCTTCCAGGCCTCGGCATAGCGGGTCATCACGGCGGCGTTGCGGGCGAGGTCCTGGCTCATGGGCCGATCCTGCGCCGCCGGGGGACGGTGCGCCATGACCTCGCAGGTCATGGCGCGATGCCCGGACCTAGAGCTGGGCCAGCATGTAGTCGGCGGCCGAGACCTTGAATTCGCCGGGCGCCTCGACGTTGAGCTCCTTCACCACGCCGTCCTCGACGATCATGGAATAGCGCTGCGAGCGCAGGCCCAGGCCGAACTTGGAGGCGTCCATCTCCAGGCCCGTGGCCTTGGTGAAGTCGCCCGCCGGGTCGGCCAGCATCAGGATCGTACCCATCACGCCCTGGTTCTCGCCCCAGGCCTTCATGACGAAGGCGTCGTTGACCGACAGGCAGACGATGTCGTCGACGCCCTTGGCCTTCAGGTCGCCGGCGTGCTCCTTGAAGCCGGGGACGTGCTTGGCCGAGCAGGTCGGGGTGAAGGCGCCCGGGACGGCGAAGAAGGCGACCTTCTTGCCGCCGAACACCTCGTCGGTGGTCATGGGGCGCGGGCCTTCGGCCGTGCCGGCGATGAAGGTGGCGGCGGGCAGCTTGTCTCCGACCTTGAGGGTCATGGGCGTTTCTCCAGCTTGGACGGTGTGTCGCGATCTCAAATAGCGCCGTTGCGCAACGCTTCAAACGCGCAGTTCGCTTCGAGACTTGAATTGGCCCATATCCGGCTCAAACTGAGGGGGATGGACGAGGCAGGTTTCCTCACCGGTCAGATGCTGATCGCCATGCCCGGCATCGGCGACCCCCGCTTCGAGCGGGCCCTGATCCTCATTTGCGCGCACGACGAGAGCCACGCCATGGGGCTGGCGGTGAACCGGCCCGTGGAGGGCCTGACCGTGCCGGACCTGCTGCGCCGGCTGGACGTGTCGCAGGCGATCAAGGCGCCCGCGGACCTGGTGCTGATGGGCGGGCCGGTGGAGCGCGAGCGCGGCTTCGTGCTGCACACCGACGATTACATGGCCAGCGACGACAACAGCCTGACGATCGGCGACGGCGTGGCGCTCACCGCCACCCGCGAGGCGCTGGAGGCGATGGCGGGCGTGCGTGCGAGCCCGCGCAAGTCGGCCCTGGCGCTCGGCTATGCCGGCTGGGGCGCGGGCCAGCTGGAGAGCGAGATCCGCAACAATGTCTGGCTGACGGTCGAGGCCGACGAGGCGCTGATCTTCGGCGGCCACCACGGAGCCAAGTGGGCCCAGGCGCTGGCCAAGCTGGGCGTCGATGCGGGCCTGCTGAGCGCCGAGACGGGCCGGGCCTAGAGCGTGACAGCCGAAAGTGTGTGCGGTTTCGGCGCCCGTCACGCTCTAAACTTTAGAGTGAGAGCCCTTTTAAACAGGTCAGATGGTCCCATCTGACCTTAAAGGGCTCTAGCCGCGGGCCTTCACGGGCGCGGCGCCGTCGACATAGCTCTCGTTGAGATAGACCTCGGCCTCCTGCGGCGAGAGCGCCGGGGCGTAGCCGAAGCCCTGGCCGTAGTCGCAGCCGAGCGAGAGCAGCTGGCGGGCCATCTGGGCGTTCTCGACGCCCTCGGCGACGACCTCCAGCGACAGGTCCTGGCCGAGCTTGACCACCGAGGAGACGATCTTGGCCGAGCCTTCGTTGGTCGCCATGGTGCGCACGAAGTAGCGGTCGATCTTCAGCGTGTCGAACGGCAGGCGGGTCAGGTAGCTGAGCGACGAGAAGCCGGTGCCGAAGTCGTCCAGGGCCAGGGCCGCGCCCGCCTCGCGCAGGTTGCGCAGGATGATCGCCGCGCGGTCGGGATCGCGCATGACGTCGCTCTCGGTGACTTCCAGCTTCAGCGCCCCGGCGGGCAGGCCGGTCTCGCGGCGGATGCGCATGACGTCGGAGACGAGGTCCGGCCGGTCGATCTCGCCGGTCGAGAGGTTCACCGCCACGGTCAGTTCGCCGGCGGCCCGGTGATTGTGGCGCCAGGCGGCGAGCTGGTGGCCGGCCTCGCGCATCATCAGGGCGCCCAGCTCGCTCATCAGTCCCATCTCGTCGCAGAGCGGCAGGAACTGGTCGGGCGTCAGCAGGCCGCGGCGCGGGTGGCGCCAGCGGACCAGGGCCTCGAAGCCCGACAGCGCCCCGGTCGAGAGGCGCACGATGGGCTGGTAGTAGGGCATCAGCTCGCCGCGGCCGATGGCGCCGCGCAGGTCGCCCTCCAGGGCCAGGCGCGAGAGCCCGTCGCTTTCCATGGTCCGGCCATAGGCCGCCGCGCCGCCGCGGCCGCCGCTCTTGGCGGCCTCGACCGCGAGCTCGGCCCGGCGCAGCAACTCGGCCGCCTCGGGCGCGTCCTGGCCGCCGGCCGCCTCGACGGCGCCGATCGACAGGGTGGGATGGATATCGAAGCCGGCGATGCGCAGCGGCTGTTCGAGCGCGCCGCGCAGGGTCTCGGCGGCGGAGGGCTTGGCGTGCGGCGCCAGCACCGCGAATTCGTCCTCGCCGACCCGGGCGGTGAGCACGCCCTGCGGGAAGGCGGCTGCCAGGCGCGAGCCGAGCGCGGCCAGCACCAGGTCGGCGCGCTCGTGGCCAAGCGCCTCGTTCAGGCGGCGCAGGCGATCGAGGTCGGCGACCACCAGCTCGTACTTGCCCGGCAGGGACAGCTGCTCGCGGGCGCGGGCCACGAAGCTCTTGCGGTCGAGCAGGCCGGTGAGCGTGTCCTGATCGGAGGCGGCGAACTTGGTCTCGGGGGCGACGACGCCGGCGGCGCGGACGCCCTCCTCCAGCCAGACCCCGCGCCAGATGCAGACCCCGCCGCCGCGCATGCGCAGGCGCACGGCGATCTCGGAGCCGGGCTCCTGGTGGCGCAACACGTCATCGGCGAGCGCGCGGTCCTGCGGCAGGGCGAGCGCGCGCATCGCGGCCGAAGAGCATTCGGGGGCGAGGGGGCCGAGACCGAGGGAACGGGTGGCGCCCGTCAGGCACAGGCGATCCTTCTCGGGCTCCCAGAGCCAGAGCGCGACGTCCGCTGCGCCCAAGGCTTCCAGCGTCGCCGTGGCGTCCCAGATCCAACGGTCGTTCGGCATGAGCCCCAAGACTTCCGGCAGGTACGCACCGGCTAAACAGAAACGCCTTCGTCCGGCCCGTCATGCGCACGAAGAGGCGATACCAGCCCGAACAGGACATGATCTCGCCAGACGCCGTTAATTTTCAGATAAGCCTTCGCGAGCCCCTCTTCCGAAAACCCGGCGTGGTTGAGCAGCGTGCGGGAGGGCGTGTTGTGCGGGAGGCAGGCGGCCTCCAGGCGGTGCAGGGCGAGGCTGCGGAACGAGAAGGCCGACAGCGCCCGGACCGCCGCCAAGGTCAGGCCCTGGCGGGCAAAAGGCCGGCCGCACCAGTAGCCGACCGACCCCATCTGGGCCACGCCGCGGCGGACATTGGATAGGGTGATGCCGCCGCTGAGCGCCCCGTCGCGGGCCCGGAAAACGAAGAACGGATAGGCCACGCCGGCGTCGCGATCGCGGGCATAGGCGGCCAGCCTGCGACGGAACGCCGCACGGGTGAGATCGTCCGCCGGCCACGTCGGCTCCCAGGGTTGCAGGAACGCCCGCGAGGCGGTGCGCAGCTCGCGCCACTCGCCATAGTCGCCCGCCCGAGGCGGCCGCAGGACCACCCCCTCGCCCTCGATGCGAAGGCCGCTCTCCGGCGCGATCCAGTCCAGCAGGGCCATGGGCCGAGCCTCGCGCGATTTCACGGCAGGTCAAGGCCCGGTCTAGCTTTGCCACGGAGGCGGCGGCCGTGGTTTATCCTGGGTTGCGAATCCGCGGAGCGCGCACGTGGCCATCGAGGACTTCCCGCCCAAGCTGGAGCTGATGCTCAAGGCCCTGTCGCTCAGCCGCGGCGGGCTGGCGGCGGAGCTCGGCGTCGACAAGTCGGTGATCAGCCGCTGGCTCAACAGGGGCCAGGCGCCGTCGGGCCACAACCTCGCCCGGCTGACCGCCCTGGTGGCCCAGCGCCGGCCGGGCTTCACCATGCTGGACTGGGAGACCGATCTTCTCCGCCTCTCCGCGCGGCTCGGGGTGGAGGGCGCGTCGACGCCGAGCGGCCCGAGCGGCTGGCTGCCGGACAGGGTGGAGCAGGAAGCCCGCGCCATGACCGCCCTGCGCGGCGACGCCTATGAAGGGTTCTGGCGAACGGTGCGGCCGTCGAACGAGGTGGCGGGCCGGTTCGTCGAGGACCAGGTGCTGATCCGCCGCGAGGCCAACGGATTCCTCGGCTTCCGCCTGGGCCTGAACGACATCCGCTTCGAGGGGTGGACCTTCCCGACCCAGACGCAGCTGTTCTCGATGGGCGCCGACGAGCGGACCGGCGTGTTCATCTTCACGATCTTCAACGCCGTGCTGCGCGACCGGGCCGACGTGATGGACGGGATCACGCTGACCTGCCAGCGCAGCGCCGGCGGGGCGCCGGTGGCGGCCGCCTGCCTGATGGAGCGCACCGGCTTCCTGACCGGCGACCGCGCCGCCGACGACGCCCGCTACGAGGCGGCGATCCGGCCGGGCGCCTTCGTGCCGGACGACCAGATCAGCGAGGCGGTGCGCAAACGGCTGTTCCATGATGTCGGCCCCTCGGCGCTCGCGGCCGGCGGCGAGGCCCTGCTGGTCATGGCCTTCGCCAAGTCGCTGTCGCGCGGTCCGCTGACCGACACCCACGCCTCGCGCGGCGAGACCGAATAGGGCCAGGATCCAACCAACCGCCCGAAGTCATATATCGCGACGTCATGGCCGGGCCTGTCCCGGCCACCCATGATCACCGCAGGCTGTGATTTGCGTGGGCGTCAGGCGCGCATGGGTCGCCGGCGCGAGGCCGGCGATGACGTCTGGGAGGAGAAGCGACGTCTCCGCTCAAGTCCTCGACCTGGGACGCAACGCGCCGCCGTTCGCCGCAACGGAACGCAACCGCCCGCACGCCGCCGCGCCTCCCGCGGACGCGCCGCCGCGACGATGTTCCGGCGCAATTTCCTCCTGGGGCTTCACCAATGAACAGAACCACCGCCAAGGCCGCGGCGCTCCTCGCCGCGCTCGCCCTTTCCCCCGCCGCCGCCCGGGCCGGCGTGCTCTATGACGGCTTCAGCACCCAGGGCGGCGGCGCGGGCGTCGATCCGCTCGCCTCGTCGACACTGTCCGACACCGGCAAGGCCTTCGCCACGCCGGCCCAGCCCGTCGGGATGGCGATCGCCGGCGGCTCGCTGTTCATGACCTACGACCACAACCTGGCCCGCTACGGATTGGATGGGGCTGCGCAGGCCAGCTACAACCTCGGCTTCACCTATAATGCGAGCCTGCTGGCGGGGAATTCCGACACCCTGTTCCTGGGCTACAACACGGCCGGAGGCGCCATCCTGGTCGACTTCCTCAACGCCGCCACCCTGAACGAGACCGGGACCTACTTCTACGTGCCCGGCGCCCTGACCGGCCTGGCCGTCAGCGAAGACAGCGTCTTCGTGACCTACAGCCATCACCTGGCGCAGTACGACATGAACGGGAAGCTGGTGCAGGACATCAACACCGGCGCCCTGGTCGATCCCGGCGCGCTCGCCTACGGCGACGGCAAGCTGTTCATGGCCTTCACGCGGCCCCAGAGCGGCAGCACCTGGGTGGACTATATCGACGCGTCCACCATGACCGAGCTCGGGACCTATTTCTCGACCAGCAGCCTGGCCCAGGGCCTGGCCTATGGCGACGGCAAGGTGTTCGCCAGTTTCGAGCACGACCTCGGGAGCTGGGACATGGCCGGCAAGAGCGTCTCGACGCTGAACACCGGGCCGTACTTCTCCAACGGCCCGATCGCCTACCTGTCCGACGCCGCGGCGCCCGGTGGGGTTCCCGGCGTGCCGGAGCCCACGACCTGGGCGGTGATGATCCTGGGCTTCGGGATGATCGGCGCGAACCTGCGGCGGCGCAATCAGGGTGCTCCCCCGCTGGGGGAGCTGTCAGGCGCGAGCCGCGCCTGACTGAGGGGGCTGACACGCGCAGACGCTGGTGGGCTTCAGCCCCCTCCGTCTCGCGCTGTTAGCGCGATCCACCTCCCCCAAC
>CAMFHW010000071.1 GCA_945952175.1 uncultured Phenylobacterium sp.
CCATAGGCCCGCGGCACGCGCAGGCCGTCGACCATGGCCGAGACCAGGTGCTGCTGGGCGATCTCATCGCGGATCTGGCCGGTGAACTTGGCGTCGGTGAGGCCATTTTCCTGCAGGGTGCGCAGGTACTGGTTCTTGTCGAACCGGCCGGACACCTGGTCGAAGAAGTTCGGGATCTTCTGGATCTGGTCGGCGATCAGCTGGTCCGACGGATGGATGCCGACCTTCTGCATCAGGGCGGCGAAGGATTCGCGGGTCGCGAGCTCGTCCAGCAGCCGGACGTCGAACTTGTTCTCGATCGCCATCTCCTGGGTCACCGGCTGGCCGACCTGCTGCTCGAGGCCCTTCCGGGCGCGGTCGAACTCCACCTTGAAGTCCTGCGGGCTCATCTGCCGATTGCCCGCCTGGATCACGACATTGGTCACATGGCCCTTGAACACGTCGCGGACGCCCCACACGCCGAAGCTGACGATCAGGAGACCGATCAGGACGGTGGCGAACCCCGACTTCGCGAAGGCGCGGATATTGGCGAGCATGAGACCTTTCCCGGCCGCGTCGGGCCGACCCTTGGAACCGGCGGTATAGTGGGGGAGGCTTCACCCCCGCAAGCGCGCCCGCGTCCTTAAGCCCGTGACAGCGCCGCCAGCTTGGCTTAGTCGCCTGACGAAATCGACCAAAGCGAGGCCATGAACCGCATGACGCGTCCCACCCCCCTGATCGCCGGCAACTGGAAGATGAACGGCAGCGGGGCGGCGCTGGCCGAGGCCCGGGCCGTGGCCGACGGCCTGGCGGGCGTGACGGCGCGCGTGGCGATCTGCCCGCCGGCGGTCCTGGTGTCGCGCGCCGCCGACGCGCTGGCCGGCGGTCCCGTCGAGGTGGGTGGCCAGGACATCCATCCCAAGGCCTCCGGCGCCCATACCGGCGACATCTCCGCCGAGATGCTGGTCGACGCCGGCGCGACCCTGGTCATCCTGGGCCACTCCGAGCGCCGCGCCGATCACGGCGAGACCGACGCCGATGTCGCTGAGAAGGTGCGCGCGGCCCTGCGCGCCGGGCTGGAGCCGATCGTCTGCGTCGGCGAGACCCTGGCCCAGCGCGAGGCCGGCGACGCGCTGAAGGTGGTGACGGGGCAGGTGAGGGCGTCCCTGCCGCCGGAACTGGCCGACGCGGCCTTCTCGGTGGCCTACGAGCCGGTCTGGGCGATCGGCACCGGGCTCACGCCGACCACGCCGCAGATCGAGGATGTCCACCACGCCATCCGCACGACGCTCACCCACATGTTCGGGCCGGCGGGCGAGAAGGCGCCGATCCTCTATGGCGGCTCGGTCAAGCCGTCCAACGCCGCCGAGATCCTGAATGCGGCCGAGGTTGGCGGCGCCCTGGTCGGCGGCGCCTCGCTGAAGGCCGAGGATTTCCTGGGGATCATTCGCGCCGTTTAAGGCGCGTAGGCCCGCATGAAGGTGTCGACGGCGCAGGCGATCTGGGCGTCCATCTCGGCCGGCGTCAGGTCGTCGATCACGTTCCACAGGCGCTTGTTGTAGGCCCCCGACATGGTCAGGTCCTTGAAGTGCTGGGCGGCGATCAGCGGGTCGGCCTGGCGCAGCACGCCCCGGTCCATCAGCTCGGCCAGATAGTCCGCCATCCGCGCCATCACCACGCGCGGTCCCGATTCGAAGAAGGCGCGGCCGAGTTCCGGGAACCGCTCGCTCTCGGCGATCACCACGCGGTAGATCGCCATCTGCTGCGGCGCCATCAGGATGGTCAGGAAGCTGCGGCCATAGTGGCTGAGGAAGTCGCGGGGCTCGCGCCCGGCGCTGGGCGTCTCGAACAGCTGCGCCTGCAGGGCGCCGCACTGGCGCTCCATCATGGCGGCGAACAATTCTTCCTTGTTCTTGAAGTAGTTGTAGAGCGTGCCCTTCGAGCCGCCCAGCCGGGCGGCGATGGCCGACATCGAGGTCGCGGCGTAGCCCAGCGACAGGAAGCAGTCGCGCGCGACGTCCAGGATCGCGTCGCGCCGTTCGTCCCGGCGTTCGTCTCGTCTCGAAACGGCTGCTGTCAGCGTCATGTCAGTGGTTCTTACGGTTCAGTCTTGACGGCGTCCAGATTGGAGCCTTAAATATTGACCGTACCGTACGGTTAGTCAAATGCCAGACCGACTGCTGCGGCCCAATCCCGCAACTTCTCCCCGAGGCGCGGATGCCCCGCACGATGATCCCCTTGCTGGCCGGCGCGCTCGCCCTGGCCGGATGCGCCGCCGTCCCGAAGATGGGCGAGGCGCCGAAACCTGCGACCGCCGCCCACTATGCGACGGCCCGGAGCTTCGCGGCCCCGCAGGCCGCCTGGCCTACAGATAGGTGGTGGGCCGCCTATAGCGACCCCCAGCTCGACAAACTCATGGACGAGGCGCTCTCCGGCTCGCCGACCTTGGCCCAGGCCGCCGCGCGTCTGCGCGCCGCCCAGGCCCGCGCCGACGTCGCCCGCGCCGCGACCCTGCCGTCGCTCGGCGCCAACGCCCAGGCCAGCGAGACCAAGCAGAGCTACAACAACGGCTTCCCGGCCCAGTTCGTCCCTCAGGGTTACCAGGACAACGGCCGCGCGACGCTGGACTTCAGCTACGATCTCGATCTCTGGGGCCGCAATCGCGCCAGCCTCGCGGCGGCGACCTCCGAGGCCGAGGCCACCCGCATGGACGCCGCGGAGGCCCGCCTGGTGCTGACCACGGCGATCGCCCAGGCCTATGCCGACTATGTGCGGATCGTCGCCGAGCACGACGCGGCCGAGGCCTCGGCCAGGAACCGCGCCACCTCGGCCGATCTCGTCGCCCACCAGCTCGACAACGGCGCCGCCAACAAGGGCGAGGCCGACCAGGCCAAGGCCGCTGCCGCCTCCGCACGCCAGGACCTGGCCAGTCTCGACGAGGAATTGGCGCTCTCCCGCAACCGGCTGGCCGCCTTGGCGGGGCAGGGGCCCGACCGCGGCCTCGCGCTCGGCCGTCCGTCCGCGGTCCCATCCCGCGCCTTCGGGTTGCCGCAGAACCTGGCCGCCGATCTCCTGGGCCGCCGACCCGACCTGCAGGCCGCCCGCCTGCGCGCCGAGGCCGCCGCCAAGCGCATCGACGTGGCCAAGGCCGGCTTCTATCCGAACATCAACCTGGCCGCCTTCATCGGCTCCCAGGCGCTGGGCCTGTCCAACCTGACCAAGTCCGGCTCCGACATCGGCCAGGCGGGCTTGGCCTTCAGCCTGCCGATCTTCGAGGGCGGGCGGCTCACCGCCACCTACAAGGGGGCCCGCGGCGACTACGACGCGGCCGTCGCGGCCTACGACCAGACCCTGGTCCAGGCCCTGCAGGACGTGGCCGACGCCGCCGCCAGCCAGCGGGCCCTGCAGGCCAGGCTGGGCGCCGCCCGCGAAGCCCTGCAATCGGGCGAGGCCGCCTATCAGGTGGCCAGTCTCCGCTACAAGGGCGGCCTCTCCACCTACCTGACCCTGCTCACCGCCGAAGACCAGGTCATCGCGCAACGCCGCGCCGTGGCCCAGCTCGAGGCGCGCGCGCTCACCCTCGACGCCGGCCTGGTCCGCGCGCTCGGCGGCGGCTTCCGCGCCTGACCCCCATTCCTCCCCGGAAAGTCTCCCCCATGCCTCTCGATCAAAGCCCGGCCGAAACGGCCTCCGCCGCCCAGGCGGAGCCTGCGCCGCAAGCCCCTCCGACGGCCAAGCCCGCCCCCAGGGCCAATGGCGAGCGCCGCCGCCGTCTCTTCACCGTCCTGGGCCTCGTCATCGCCATCGTGGCGCTGCTCTACGGCGCCTACTGGATGCTGGTCGGCTCGCGCCACGTCGACACCGACGACGCCTATGTCCAGGCCTCGACGGCCCAGGTCACCGCCCTGGTCAGCGGCGCGCTGACCTCGGTGCCGGTCAACGAGACCCAGCCTGTCAAGAAGGGCCAGGTCCTGGCGACGATCGACGACAACGACTTCCGCCTCGCGGTCGACCGCGCCCGCGCGGACCTCGACCAGGCCCAGCGCCGCGTCCGTCAGTATTTCGCCAACGACAAGGCGCTCGCCGCCCAGACCGATGCGCGCACTTCCGACATCGCCCGGGCGCAGTCCGAGCTCCGCCGCGCCGAGGTCGAATACAATCGGCGCAAGAACCTGGCCGGCGCCGGCGCCGTGTCCGGCGACGAGCTGACCGCCGCCGAGACCACCCGGGCCACCGCCCAGGCCGCGCTCGCCCAGGCTAAGGCCAACGCGGTCGCCGCCAGCCAGCAGCGCAACGCCGCCGCCGTCCTGATCGAGGGTTCCGACGTCGCCGGCAATCCCGAGGTGGTCAACGCCAAGGCCCGCCTGGCCCAGGCCGAACTCGACCTCAGCCGCACCGTGGTCAAGGCGCCGGTCGACGGCGTGGTGACCCGCAGCACCATCGAGGTCGGCCAGAAGGTCGCCGCCGGCGCGCCGCTGATGAACATCGTCCCGGTCCAGAACGCCTATGTGGACGCCAACTTCAAGGAAGTACAGCTGCGCAAGGTGCGGGTCGGCCAGCCGGTCGTCCTCACCAGCGACCTCTATGGCTCGCGGGTGAAGTTCCACGGCAAGGTGGTTGGATTCTCTGGCGGCACCGGCTCGGCCTTCGCCGTCATCCCGGCCCAGAACGCCACCGGCAACTGGATCAAGGTCGTCCAGCGCGTGCCCGTCCGCATCGCCCTCGATCCCCAGGAACTGGCCCAGCATCCGTTGCGCGTGGGCCTGTCCATGAAGGCCGACATCGACATCGGAGGCTGAGCGCCATGTCCGCCACGGACCAAGCCGAGGCGCCGCGCCTGACCGGCGCTCCGCTGATGATCGCGGCCCTCTTGCTGGGCCTCGCCAACTTCATGGTGGTGCTCGACACCACGATCGCCAACGTCTCGGTGCCCCATATCGCCGGCGCGCTGGCGGTCTCGCCCAGCCAGGGCACCTGGGTCATCACCTCCTACAGCGTCGCCGAGGCGATCACCGTCCCCCTGACCGGCTGGCTCGCCCAGCGCTTCGGGCCGGTGAAGGTGTTCGCGGCCGGCATGGCCGGATTCGGTGTCTTCTCGATGCTCTGCGGCCTCGCGCCCAGCTTCGAGCTGCTCGTCGCCTTCCGCGTGGCCCAGGGCCTCTGCGGCGGCCCGATCATGCCGATGTCGCAGACCCTGCTGCTGCACATCTTCCCCAAGGACAAGGGACCCCAGGCGCTGGGTATCTGGTCGATGACCACGGTCGTCGCGCCGATCGCCGGCCCGATCCTCGGCGGGATGATCTCGGACAACATGCATTGGTCCTGGATCTTTTTCATCAATATCCCCGTGGCGGCCTTCGTCGGCTTCTTCGGCTACCGGATGCTGATCTCGCAGGAGATGGCCACGCGGCGTCTGCCGGTCGACTATGTGGGCCTGGGCCTCCTGGTGGTCTGGGTCGGCTCGCTGCAGATCATGCTCGACAAGGGCAAGGAGCTCGACTGGTTCTCCTCGCCGACCATCATGATGCTGGCGATCGTCGCGGCCATCGGCTTCTGCGCCTTCCTGATCTGGGAGCTCACCTCAGAGAACCCGATCGTCAACCTGCGCATCTTCCGCCACCGCGGCTTCGTGGTGGGGGTCACGACCCTCAGCCTGACCTTCGGGGCCTTCTTCGCCACCGTGGTCCTGCTGCCGCTCTGGCTGCAGACCTCCATGGGCTACACGGCCACATGGGCGGGCTATGCGGGTTGCCTGAACGGGGTGCTGGCGGTGATCATGTCGCCGATCGTCGCCCAGCTGGTCGGCAAGATCGACATCCGCGGCCTGGTCTCGTTCGGGGTGTTCTGGATGGCGGGCGTCGCGCTCTGGCGCACGACCTTCACCACGGACGCCACCTTCTGGAACATCGCCCTGCCGCAGTTCGTGCTGGGCTTCGCCATGCCGTTCTTCTTCATCCCGACCACGGCGCTCTCGCTCTCGTCCGTCCTGCCGGAAGAGACGGCGGCGGCCTCGGGCCTCCAGAACTTCCTGCGCACGACCGGGGCGGCCTTCGCCACCTCGATCATGACCACGGCGTGGGAGAACACGGCCACCACCAAGCGCTCGCTGATGGCCGGCGCCTTGCCGCATCCCGAACAGACCCTCGACACCCTGACCTCGCGCGGCTTCACCCTGGATCAGGCCACGCGCCAGCTCGACGGCCTCGTCCAGACCCAGGCGGTGATGCTGTCCACCAACCAGATGTTCCTCGCGGCGGCCGGCGTCTTCGCGCTCGCCGCCTCGATCATCTGGATCGCGCCCCGGCCGAAGCGGATGGCGGGGCCGGGTGGCGGGCACTGACCTTTTGAGACGTCATCGCCGGGCTTGTCCCGGCGACCCATACGCGCCGCCTTGCGGACTGACCTGCCGAGGCTGCGATCATGGATGGCCGGGACGAACCCGGCCATGACGTTCCGGGGCAGGTGGTCGAGCTACAGCAAGAGTCCGAACAGCCGGCAGTCGCGGCGCTCGCCGTCGCGTTCCACGAAGCCCCGCAGCAGGCCCTCCTCGACGAAGCCCAGCTTCTCCAGGAGGGCGTCGGAGCGCCGGTTTCCCAGGTGGGTGCGCGCCGCCAGCCGGCGAAGGCCCATGGCCGCCGCCTGGGCCAGCACCGCCTGCATGGCCTCGTGGGCGTAGCCCTGGCCCCAGGCCTTGCGGTCCAGCATGAACCCGACCTCGGCCCGCTTGTGCCAGGCGTCGATCTCCGACAGGTCGCAGATGCCCAGGAACTCCCCCTGGTCGAGCGTGCGCATCGACCAGTAGATCGCCTTGCCGGCGCCCATGTCCTCGACCTGGCTCTTGACGATCGCGGCCACCAGGTCGGGGTCGTCGACCTCGGCGATATCCCAGTGAGCCATCACCGCGGCGTCGCTCATCATCGGGAACAGGCGCTCGGCGTCCGCCTCGATCAGCGGGGCGAGGCGCAGGCGTTCGGTTTCGAGTATCAAGGGCGGGCGCATCACTTGCCATTCGGGTGCGACGCCCCAGCTATGGCCTTGTGCGTCGCGGGATGGTAGAGCCCCCGCTTCTTTTCGGCGCGGCGTGGCCGCCCGGACATATCGGACTTTGAAATGCTCGGCATCCTGCTCGC
This sequence comes from uncultured Phenylobacterium sp., assembly GCA_945952175.1. Lineage (GTDB taxonomy): Bacteria > Pseudomonadota > Alphaproteobacteria > Caulobacterales > Caulobacteraceae > Phenylobacterium. The sequence goes on from CAMFHW010000071.1 coordinate 7,110, forward strand.
CTGCCACATCGTCGTCTGCATCGGCCTGATCACGGTCGTGCTGCTGCAACGCTCCGAAGGCGGAGCGCTCGGCATGGGCGGCGGGCCCTCGGGCTTCATGACCGCGCGCGGCGCCGGCGACCTGCTCACCCGCATCACCTGGATCCTGGGCTCGCTGTTCTTCATCCTGAGCCTGGTCCTGACCCTGCTGGCCGGGCGCGAGCGCGGCGCGAGTTCGGTGGTCGATCGGGTGAAGATGAACAACCTCGCGCCCGCGCAACTGAACCAGCCCGCCCAGCCACAGCAGCCGGCGAGCCCCTCCAGCGCGCCCGCGCCGCTGCAGGCGCCCGCGCCGGTCGTGCGCAACCCGTTCACCGGCCAGCCCGAACAGCAGGCCCCGGCTCCCACCAAGCCCTGAGTTCAAATGTTTCCGAAGTTGTTCCCGGAGCCGCGAAAGCGGCTCCCTTCGTTTTGGCGTGCGTCGATCGGTCCAGCTTGGTCCACAGGCGGATGCGAATCACCTGCAGGCGCCGGCCGCGAATCGGGGGTAATCTGAACGCCCATGGCCCGGTACATCTTCATCACCGGCGGCGTGGTCTCCTCCTTGGGAAAAGGTCTCGCGTCCGCCGCTCTCGGTGCGCTTCTGCAGGCGCGTGGCTACAAGGTTCGCCTTCGTAAGCTCGACCCCTATCTGAACGTCGATCCGGGGACGATGAGCCCCTATCAGCACGGCGAGGTCTTCGTGACCGACGACGGGGCCGAGACAGATCTCGACCTCGGCCACTACGAGCGCTTCACCGGCGTGTCGGCGACCAAGGCCGACAACATCACCACCGGTCAGATCTACAAGACGATCATCGAGAAGGAGCGCCGCGGCGACTATCTGGGCGCCACCGTCCAGGTGATCCCGCACGTGACCGACGAGATCAAACAGTTCGTGCTCTCGGACCCGGGGGAGGGCGTCGACTTCGTCCTCGTCGAGATCGGCGGCACGGTCGGCGACATCGAGGGCCTGCCGTTCTTCGAGGCGATCCGCCAGCTCGGCCAGGAGCTGCCGCGCGGCCACGCCTGCTATATTCACCTGACGCTGCTGCCGTACATCAAGACGGCCGGCGAGATGAAGACCAAGCCGACCCAGCACTCGGTCAAGGAGCTGCGCTCCATCGGCATCCAGCCGGACATCCTGCTCTGCCGCTGCGAGAAGGAGATCCCGGCCGGCGAGCGGCGCAAGATCGGCCAGTTCTGCAATGTCCGCGAAAGCGCCGTGATCCAGGCGATGGACAGCGCCAACATCTACGCCGTGCCGCTCGACTACCACGAGCAGGGCCTGGATCGCGAAGTGCTCGACGTCTTCGGCCTGCGCGACACCGCGCCCAAGCCCGACCTCAGCCGGTGGCAGGACATCTCCCAGCGCCTGACCAATCCGGACGGCGAGGTGAATATCGCCATCGTCGGCAAGTATACCGGGCTCACCGACGCCTATAAGTCGCTGGTCGAGGCGCTCGTGCACGGCGGCGTGGCCTCCAATGTCCGGGTCAAGCTCGACTGGATCGAGGGCGAGGCCTTCGAGCGCGAGGAGGGGCTGATCGCCGAGCGCCTCACCGACGTCCACGGCGTGTTGGTGCCCGGTGCGTTCGGCGAGCGCGGGGCCGCCGGGATGATCCGCGCGGTGCAGTTCGCCCGCGAGCACGAGATCCCCTATTTCGGCATCTGCTTCGGCATGCAGATGGCCATGATCGAGGCGGCCCGGAACCTGGCCGGAATCGAAAAGGCCTCGTCCACCGAGTTCGGCCCCACCTCCGAGCCGATCGTCGGCCTGATGACCGAGTGGACCAAGGGCAATCAGCGCGAGTTCCGCGGCGAGGGCGACGACAAGGGCGGCACCATGCGGCTCGGCGCCTACGAGGCGCACCTGAAGCCCGGCTCCAAGGTGGCCGACATCTATGGCGCGACGACCATCCATGAGCGGCACCGCCACCGCTACGAGGTCAACATCGCCTACAAGGACGCTATCGAGGGCACGGGCCTGGCCTTCAGCGGCCTGTCGCCGGACGGCGTGCTGCCCGAACTCTGCGAGCGTACGGACCACCCGTGGTTCGTGGGCGTGCAATACCATCCCGAGCTCAAGAGCCGCCCCTTCGACCCGCACCCGCTGTTCTCCAGCTTCGTCGGCGCCGCGAAGGTGAGGAGCCGGCTGGTCTAAGCCGAGGCGGCGGGCCTAGTCTCGCGGGATGCTCACCTGCGACGACATCCGCCGCCTCGCGCTCGCCCTTCCGGAAGCGCACGAGGCCCCGCACTTCGAGGCCACCTCGTTTCGGGTGAAGGGCAAGATCTTCTGCACCATGGGCGATGCGCCGCGGGTGACGCTGAAGTTCGATCCCGAGGACCAGCACAACCTCGTCCAGGCCCATCCAGGCGCTGTCGCGCCCGTGGATGGCTATTGGGGCCGTTCCGGCTGGACGACGGTCGATTGCGCGGGGCTGGAGGAGGGCTTGGCCGCCGACCTGATGCGCATGGCCTGGGCTCGGGTCGCGCCCAAACGGCTCTTGAAAGCCGGGTCTTGAACTGCCGAGGTGATTCAGGCATACACGCGCGCTCACGTCGGCGGCCCTCGCACGCGGGCCGCCGCATCCATTTTTACGCCTGAGATTTTCCCATGGCCGTTCCGAAGCGAAAAACCTCCCCCTCGCGGCGCAACATGCGTCGCTCGCACCACGCCCTGGGCGCCAACTCCTTCGTCGAGGACAAGGAAACCGGCGAACTGAAGCGTCCGCACCACGTCGACCTGAAGACCGGCATGTACAAGGGCCGCCAGGTCATCACGCCGAAGGAAGACTAGGTCCCGCGCCGCGCGCCCGCCGCGCGGCCGACCTGACCGGAATTCCAGGGCCACCCGTCTCGCGGCGGGTGGCTTTGTGTTTGTCCGCTAGGCGGTGAGCAGGGCGACCGCCTCGGCCTCGACCTCGAGCCCATCCCCCTCGAGCGCGAACACCGCGACGCTGCGTCTCTCCAGGCGATAGACCGCGATCCCGCTCCCGGGGCCGCCGCCGGTATGCCCGAGCGCCGCGCGTCCGTCGGCGATCTGTGGCGTCATCAGCCCGCCGCCATAGGCCGCCAGCGCCCAGGGCGGGCGGTTGAAGTGGGGCAGGGCGGTCGGCCGCGCCATCTCGGCCCAGGCCTTGGCGCCGACCAGGCCGGGCAGGCGATCCAGCGCCAGCGCCGCCTCGCGCACCGTGCCCACGACCAGGCCGTGATAGACCCAGCCCGGATGATAGCCGGCGGCGGAGCCCATCATCACGTCGTCGAGGTCCGCCGGCAGCCGCGCCAGCCGCGCCGAAAGGCCGAGCGGTCGCAGCACCAGCTCTTCCAGCGCGCCGGGCCCGCGCCGCTCCTCGATCATCGCCCGCAGGCGCGCATAGCCGATGTTGGAATAGGACCAGGCCGGGACCTCCTGCGGCCCGATCTCCGCCAGCAGCTTCGGCATGGCCCAGGGTTCGTCACCACGCGCCACCGCGGCGTGATAGGCCGCGACGCCGCCATAGTCCGGGATCCGCGCCTCGTGGCGCATCAGGGCGCGCGGCGTGACCTTCGAGCCCTCCGGAGGCGTGTCGAGCGAAAGCTCGCCGGCCTCCGCCAAACGCATCACCGCCGCGGCGATCAGGGTCTTGGTGAAGCTCCACCATGGGACGACGAGGTCCGCCTGGTCCTCCCGGACGATCGCGCCATCCTCGGTGACGCAGAACACTCGACTACTGCGTCCGTCCGCGCGCTTGCACGGCCTGGCGGCGCTGCTCCACCATGTCCGGCGTCACGTGGCGGTTGTGGGCCGACGAGCGGGACTGCTCCAGCTCCAGCCCCTCGCGCATCGACAGCTCATAGCCGTCGTCGATCATCGCCTTGTACTCGAGCAGCATGTCGAGCTCGATGGTCGCCATGTCGGCGGCGAGCTTCAGGGCCGCCGGCATCAGCTCTTCCGGCGCGACCACGCGATTGGCCAGGCCCCAGTCGCAGGCCGTCTGGGCGTCGAGGAAGTTGCCGCTCAGCGACAGCTCCTTGGCGCGATAGGGCCCGATCACCCGCGACAGCTTCTGGGACAGGCCCCAGCCCGGCGTGATGCCCACTCGCGCATGGGTGTCGGCGAAGCGCGCGTTGGTCGAGCAGATCAGGACGTCGCAGGCCAAGGCCAACTCGAAGCCCCCGGTGATGGCCACCCCGTTGATCGCCCCGATGACCGGCTTCTTGCAGGCGATCACCGCCCAGGCGGGGTTTTCTGACGGCTCGGTGGCGTTGGCGGCGCGCAGGCCGTCCGGATCGCCGCCCAGTTCCTTGAGATCCAGGCCCGCCGTGAAGGCCCGTTCGCCCGCGCCTGTCAGCACGATCACCTTCACGCCCGTATCGCGATCCAACTCGCTGAGCGCCTTGTGCAGCTCCGCCCGCAACGCCTTGGAGAGCGCGTTCATCGCCTCGGGCCGGTTCAGGGTGACCACCGCCACCGCATCGTTCTTCTCGACCTTCAGCATCGCCTTCTCCCTCGCTGTGCGGGCCGAAAAGCCGCGACGCCGCCGGGGAAGTCAACGCCCCCTGCGATTGCCGATGCCGCCGAAGCTGGCTAAGGGGAGCCCGCCTTCCGAACGCCTGGGGACTTCCATGACCGAGATCGTCGACATCACCGCCCGCGAGATCCTCGACAGCCGCGGCAACCCGACCGTGGAGGTCGACGTGGTGCTGGAGGACGGCTCCATGGGCCGGGCGGCCGTGCCCTCGGGCGCCTCGACCGGCGCCCACGAGGCCAACGAGAAGCGCGACGGCGACAAGTCCCGCTATGGCGGCAAGGGCGTCCTGCAGGCGGTCGAGGCCGTCAACGGCGAGATCTACGACGCGCTCTGCGGCTTCGAGGCCGAGGACCAGCGCCGGCTCGACGACACCCTGATCGCGCTGGACGGCACGCCCAACAAGGCCCGCCTCGGCGCCAACGCCATCCTCGGCGTCAGCCTGGCCACCGCCAAGGCCGCCGCCGGCTCGGCCAACCTGCCGCTCTACAAGTATGTCGGCGGCGTCGGCGCCCGCGTCCTGCCGGTGCCGATGATGAACATCATCAACGGCGGCGCCCATGCCGACAATCCGATCGACATCCAGGA
>CAMFHW010000072.1 GCA_945952175.1 uncultured Phenylobacterium sp.
ACGAGCCAGATCTTGACGCCGAGGCCAATAATCGTCGCGAGGCCTCCGATCACCACTACGCCATCCTTGAATCTTTCAGATGCACCGAGCGCGCTCGATACATTCAAGACGACGACAAGAAGTGGAAATGGGAGCCCGAGCGCCATCCACTCGCGTCGAGACGGAACTCGCTTCTCAGTCATTTGCGCGGACCTGGCCATCGCGTCGCTTCGGCGGAACGCTATTCCATTGGCAACTGGTCGTGAATGGGTTGGTCGTCTTAATGTTCTTCAACGGAGCCGCAAAAGGATGGCGTGATCCCCTGGCATCTGTGAAGTTCAGCTTATGGTCGCCCTTGTTGCTCGAATTGGCGGGCTCGTTCGCAGATACGACGCCTACATTCGCGACGAAGCCAGATGTCCGGCCGCTGAGAGGCGGCAAGCGTCATTCGCGGTGCGCTGGCCCTGGGGACTTGCAGTCTTCATTTGCGTGATCCTTCTCCGCCTGTTCGGCCGTGCGGTGTGGATGGCTATCCCTTTCGCCGGCGTTCTGATGATCGCCTACATCTTTGTTGGCGTCCGCTTCGGCCGATATGCTTCCGAATTCGACCGCGCGGCGCCAGATGCCTCATGGGCGAAGACTGAAAAAGCCAGCGTGCTGATTGCGGCGCTGAATCGTCTCGCAACAGGCCCGACATCGACCCTGACGCTTCAGGCCCGCTTGCAGGAAGATCGCGGGATGTCCGCGCAGGATCTGACGGAATTGTTCGCCATACTCCGACAGAACGGTGAGCTGGATGACCGCGCTGTGGAGCGCGCGCGCCGAGGCGGCCTCACCATCGGCGAACTGCTCGAGAGCATTCATATGCGAAGCGCGCCGGCTAGGGTTCCGTAACCCACTTCGCCGCGGTTGAACCTATTTTGGGGTTAGCGAACTCTGCTTCCCGGCTTGGAGCCAAGGTCTGATGTTGGCGAGCGGCGAACCCCAGAGATCGCGCCCCTCGGTTGCCTCCTGGTCGAATGCGAAGTGCGGAGCCGGCATAGCCGTTGTGGACCGTAATCTTGGCAATCCGGCCGGGTTGGCCGCAAAGCTGGTCTTATGAGACTTCTTTGGCCCTTCGCGATCTTGATGAACCTGTACGGCCTCATTGCGCTCCTGCTGCTCCAGGACCTGGAGATGGGTGCCCTCTTCATCACTATCGGGGTCTGCTTTATCGTCGTGCTCCAGTGGCGGACGCGCAGAGCCAAGGCGCGGTCGTTTAAGGACCTCGACTAGGGACCGGCCCCTTGGACTGAGCAATGCGCCACATAGAGCGGCTGCAAGATCAGGCAAAGGGCGGCGATGAGCGCGGCAGCAATCGTAAGCCGGAGGACGATCTGGCGTCCGCTCACGCCTTGTCACCCTTTGGCGCGATACTTCGGTCGATCTGATTAGCGACCAAGTCGCGCACCCGCAGATGGATAGTCGCAGCGACTACTCGGAAATCTGATCGGCCCACAGCGGACTTCGCCACCGACCACTGGGGGTAGGCTGCGGACGTCAAAGCCCAAGCAGGGTGATGGGCTGATCGCTATCCAGCCTCTCAGCGAGCCAGGCAGCGAACGCTCGGAGCAGCTGTCGCTCCGCGCCTTCACAACGCTCTCTCTCGGCTGCGTCGATCAGCACCCGAACCAATGCTGTTCGCGCGGTGGCGGGCACCTCCGCAACACCGTATCGAAAGCCTGGGTCCCAATCGGTCCAAGCTCGCCCCAACAGCGGCTCGATGCGGCCGAAGGCCTCTTCAGTCATCGCCACACCGGCTCCAAGCGTGTGACCCGCTGACGACCAAGTGCCTTCCGCAAACTGTACAATCGCGCCGGTCGCCAGTCCGATGGTGGTCTTGAGCCCAAGGTCCATATCGCCCTCCGCCCTGAGAATATCCCGCGATGGAACGTCCGCAACGGGTCGAAAGCGGCCCTCGGCGTTCAGGCGGCGAGCTGACTTGCCCCTGGAGGCGCGCCACGCCTTCGCCGGGCCGGTCACAGGGCTTGGAGCAGCGTCTCCAGCCTCGCCATGTCCGCCGGCAATGGACTCTCGAAGCGGAGGGTCTCTCCGGTCACCGGGTGGACGAAGCCGAGGACGGCGGCGTGCAGGGCTTGGCGCTTGAGGCCGGCCTCGGCGATGGCGGCGCGGACCGCCGGGGTCGGGCTGCCGGAGCCGTAGACCGGGTCGCCCAGGCAGGGGGCCCCGCGGCTCGCCAGGTGCACCCGGATCTGGTGGGTGCGGCCGGTCTCCAGGCGGCAGGCGACGCGGGCGGCCGCCGGTCGGTCGGTCGGGCCGAAGCTGGCCTCGACCGCATAGTGGGTGATCGCCTCGCGGCCGCCGGTCTTCAGCACCGCCATCTTCTTGCGGTCGGACTGCGAGCGGCCGAGGCGGGTGACGATGGTGTCCCGCGCGGGCTTCGGCGCGCCGCGGGTCAGGGCCACATAGACCCGGTCGATGTCGTGGGCGGCGAACAGGGCGCTGAGACCCTGGTGGGCGGCGTCGGACTTGGCGGCCACCACGATGCCCGAGGTCTCCTTGTCGATGCGGTGGACGATGCCCGGCCGCGCCACCCCGCCGATCCCCGACAGGCTGGCGCCGCAATGGGCCAGCAGGGCGTTGACCAGCGTGCCGGTCTCGCTGCCGGGCGCCGGGTGGACCGCCATGCCCGGCGGCTTGTCGACCACGATCAGGTGGGCGTCCTCGTAGAGCACTTCGAGCGGGATGGCCTCGGGCTGCGGATCGGCCGGGGCCGGCGGCGGGACGGCGATCGCGTAGTCGCCGGCCTGGGCCTTGGCCGAGGGATCGCCCAGGACGGCGCCGGCGCGGGTCACCCGGCCCTCGGCCATCAGGGCCTGCAGCCGCGCGCGCGACAGGTCGGGGATGGCCTCGGCCAGGGCCTTGTCCAGCCGTCCGCCCGCCGCCTCGGCCGGCAGGGTGACGCGCAGGGTCTCGCCGGTCGGCGCCGTCTCGTCCTCGTCGCTGTCGAAGGCTTCGCGCATCGCTGCTTAGTCGCGTCCCGATGAAATACAATCAAAAGTAGAATTCACGCTGCAAACCCCGCCTGATCGCCTACAATATCGCCCCGCTTTACATCGACCCGTCACGCTCGTCCTCTAGGACCAGAGGGTTCGAGACGGGGAGGCTTCGATGCGGGTCAATCGACGCAAGGCGCTGGCGCTGTTCGGCCTGGGCGCGGCGGCCGCGCCGGCGGTCGGCCAGGCGGCGGGCTATGCGGGCAAGGTCGCCTTCGACCACGGCGTCGCCTCGGGCGATCCGCTGGCCGACCGGGTGATCCTCTGGACCCGGATCACCCCGGCCGATCCCACGGCCGGGCCGATCGCCTACAGCTGGAAGCTGAACCCCATCGACCGCCGGGCCGGCGGCGCCAAGTCCGGGACCGGGACCACCGACGCGAGCCGCGACTTCACCGTCAAGGTCGACGTGACCGGCCTCGACGCCGGCCGCGCCTATACCTACGAGTTCACCGCCAACGGCGCGACCTCGCCCATGGGCCGGACGATCACCCTGCCCACGGGGCCGACCAAGGACGTGGTCCTGGCGGTCGCCACCTGCTCGCTCTACCAGGGCGGCTACTTCAACGCCTACGAGGCCATCGCCAAGCTGCCCCGGGTCGACGCGGTGCTGCACCTGGGCGACTACATCTACGAGTACGGCCGCGACGGCTACGGCAAGGAGACCGCCGAGGTCCTGAACCGCTGGGTCGACCCGCCGCACGACATCGAGACCCTGGCCGACTACCGCCAGCGCCACGCCTGCCACAAGTCCGACCCCCAGCTTCAGGCCGCCCACGCCCGCGCGCCCTGGATCGTGGTCTGGGACGATCACGAGACCGCCAACGACAGCTACAAGGACGGCGCCCAGCATCACGACCCGGCCACCGAGGGCGACTGGAACAGCCGCAAGGCCCGGGCGATCAAGGCCTATTACGAGTGGATGCCGATCCGCGAGCCGGCGGACCACGGCTACGACATCCAGCGCAGCTTCCACTTCGGCGACGTGGCCAGCCTGATGATGGTCGAGACCCGGCTCACGGCCCGCGACAAGCAGCTGGTCTACGAGCGCGACCTCAAGGACGACGTCGCCGCCTTCAAGGCCCGGCTCGCCGAGCCGCGGCGGATGATGGGGCCCGAGCAGGAGGCCTGGCTGGAGGGCGAACTCGCGGCCTCGGTCAAGGCCGGCCGGCCCTGGCAGATCCTCGGCAACGAGGTGGTGATGGCCCGCCTGTTCATGCCCAGCCTGAAGAAGGCCATGGGCGAGGCGGCCCTGGCCGCCGCGCTCGCCAAGCTGCCGGACGGCGCCGCCGCCGGCCGCCGGCTCGACCGCATGGAGAAGATCGCCAGCCTCGGCCTGCCCTACGGCCTCGATATGTGGGACGGCTATCCGCAGGCGCGCCAGTCGCTCTACGCCCTGGTCCGCAAGGCCAGGGCGAACGTCATCGTGGTCAGCGGCGACAGCCACGCCTTCTGGGCCAACGAGCTCTACGACGCTGTCGAGGGCGGCGACCGGGTGGCGGTCGAGTTCGGCGCGACCGGCATCACCAGCCCCGGCGGCGGCGACGCCCTGCCGGGCGTCCCGCTGGGCGAAGCCTTCGCCAAGGCCAGCCGCGAAGTGATCTTCAACGATCAGGCCGCCAAGGGTTTCGTCCTGCTGACGCTCACCAAGACCGAGGCCAAGGGCGAGCTGGTGGCCGTCTCGACCATCATGGACAAGGCCTACACGGTGAAGACCCTGAAGGCCTACACCGCCAAGCCGGGCCCCGGCGGCGTCTCGGCCCTGACCGAGGTCTAGCGCCGGTCGAAGGCCAGCCGCAGGCCAAAGGCCACGAACACCCCGCCGGTCAGGCGATCCAGCCAGCGCACGACGGCCGGCCGCCTCAGCGCCTTGGCGATCGGCTGGGTGGCGGCGATCAGGAGCGCGAACCACAGCACGCCCAGGAAGGCGTGGATCGTAGTCAGGCCCAGCATGAATGGCGCGGCCGGCGCGCCCTGCGGCAGGAACTGCGGAAGAAAGGACACGTAGAACACGCCCATCTTCGGGTTCAGCAGGTTCGAGACGAAGCCCCGGCGCATCCAGGCCGTGTCGCCGCCGGCGGGGCGCGCCGTCGCGTCCGCCACCTCGAAGCTGTCGCGCGGCTTGAGGATCAGGTTGATCCCCAGCCAGAGCAGATAGGCCGCGCCAGCCCACTTCAGGACCGTGAAGGCGAGCTTGGACGCCACGAGCAGAGCGCCCAACCCGAAGGCCGCCACGGCGCCCCAGACGAAGCAGCCGGCCAGGATCCCGATCGCCGCGAAGCTGGCCCGCTTCGGCCCTTCCACCGCGGCGGTCCGCAGGACGAGGGCCGTATCCAGCCCCGGGGTGATGGTCAGCAGGCCGGCGGCCAGCGTGAAGGCGGCGAGCGCCTGGATGACGGTCATGGCCGCTCCTCGAGTTTGCCGTCCCGTTCCACGCGGTAGAAGCAGGAGCGGAAGCCCACGTGGCACGCGCCGCCATCGCCCTGGGGCAGGACCTTCAGCAGCACCGCGTCCTGGTCGCAGTCGACCCGCAGCTCCACCAGCTTCTGGATCTGGCCGGAGGTCTCGCCCTTGTGCCAGAGCTCGTTGCGCGAGCGGCTGAAATAGACCGCCTCGCGGATCTCCAGGGTCCGCGCCAGGGCCTCGGCGTTCATCCAGCCCAGCATCAGCACCTCGCCGGTCTCGGCGTGCTGGCAGATCGCCGCGATCAGGCCGTTGGCGTCGAACCGGGGCGCGAGCAGGTCGCCGCGCTCCAGCGCGTCCTTGGACGCGGCGGTCGGGAAGGAAGGCTGGGTCATCGCCTTGCTATAGCCCTCGTTGCGGGCGAGGGGGAGGAACAACCGGAGCAAATCATGACGACCAGCCGTCGAAGCCTGATCGCCGCGGGCGCCGCCTTGACGCTGCCGGGACAAGCCTTCGCCGCCTGGCCGCTGCGCCACCCCAAGGGACCACAGGGCTGCAAGGGCCGGGTCGCCTATGCCGGCGCGCCGCTGCATGCGGGGCTGGATCCGGCCCTGTTCGACGCCGCGGCCAAGGCGGCGGCCGGCCGCGTCACCCCCTTCGCCAGCGACTTCCTCGACGCACGGCTGGAGAAGATCGCCCAGACCATGAAGACCAGGTCGTTCTCGGCGGCCATTGCGCGGTCGGACGGCTCGCTCTGGACCCTGGCGACCGGCGCCGCGCCGGAGGCGTTCGAGTGGCCGGGCCTCGGCGAGGTCTTCGTCGCCACCGCCATCCTGCAACTGGTCGAGGAGAACAAGCTGACCCTTGAGGCGACCGTCGAGCGCTGGGCGCCCGAGGTCGCCACCGCGCGCTGGCTCACCATCGAGGACCTGCTGAGCCAGGTCAGCGGCCTGGCCGCGCCGCTCCAGGCGGGGGGGCCGCCGAACGCCGCCTTCTGTCCTGGCGCGGGCTGGTCGCCGGAGCCGGCCGCCTACGACCTGCTGGGCCGCGTGGTGGCGGCCCTGGACAACAAGCCCCTGGCCCAGGCCCTGACCTATCGCGTGGTCGAGGGCGTCGAGATGAAGGAGACCAAGGTCGCGGCGGGGCCGGGCGGCGTCGTGGTCATGGCCTCGGCCTCCGACGCCGTGCGCTTCTGGCGCGCCCTGCTGGGCGAGCGGCTGCATTCCCAGGCCGTGACCCGCCGCCGCTTCGCCCGGCTCTATCCGATGACCGCCGCACCGACCCGCACCTGGTGGGGCCAGGGGGTGATGGTCAGCGACCTTGCCGCCGACAAGTACAATCAGGCCGACACCTGGCTGGGCCTCGCCCGCGCGCGGCCTGGCGTCGCGGCCACCATCGCCTACTCCCCGCGACGGCGGGCCTTCTGCGCCGCGGCGCTCACCGGCGACGGCTCGCCCGACAGCGCCATCGACCTGATGCTGCTCGACGTGCAGACCGACCCCAAGGCGCTCAACTTCACACCGCTGCCGCCGAAGCCGGCCAAGAAGCCGCGTCCGCCACCGAAGCGCCGCAAATAGGCTTCGGCCCGGTTCGAGGCCGAGCTAGGCTTTCGCGGTCCCGAACCCCGGAGCTCGCCATGCCCGCGCCCGTCGTCCATTTCGAGATCGGCTGCCGCGACCAGGCCAAGGCCGCCGCCTTCTATCGTTCGGTCTTCGACTGGCAGATCGGGCCGGGCGCAAATGCGGCCGCCCTCGACATCGCGCCGGCGGGCGAGGGCATAGGCGGACACTTCACCTCGCTCGGCCACGAGCCGCATCACTATGTGACGGTCTATATCCAGGTGGCCGACATCGCCGCGACCCTGGAGGCCATCGTCGCCCAGGGCGGCGAAAAGGTCGTCGGCCCCATTCCGCTACCGGGCGGCGGGGCCTTCGCCTGGTTCAGGGATCCCGACGGGACGACGCTTGGGCTGTCGACGCCGCCGGGCTGAGGCGCCTAATTCCGGTTCGCGAAGTCCAGGAAGCGCTGGCGCAGGGTCGCGTCGGTCTTGAACACACCCGTGAACTGGGTGGTGATCGTCGTGACGTGGCGGTGGTGAACGCCGCGGGTGGTCATGCACTGGTGGGCCGCGTCGATCAGAACGGCGACGCCGGCGGGGCGCAGGCTGTCGGTGATCGCATCGGCGATCTGCTGGGTCATGGTCTCCTGGGTCTGGAGCCGGCGCGAGAAGATCTCGACCACCTTGGCCAGCTTGGAGATGCCGACGACGCGGTTGGTGGGCATGTAGGCGACGAAGGCCTTGCCCAGGAACGGCGCCATGTGGTGCTCGCAGTGGCTCTCCACCTCGATGTCGCGCAGCATGACGATGTCGTCATAGCCCTGCACGTCCTCGAAGGTGCGCGAGAGTTCCTTGGCCGGGTCGAGCTTGTAGCCCTCGAACCATTCGCCGTAGGCGTCGACCACGCGCTTGGGGGTGTCGATCACGCCTTCGCGGCGCGGATCGTCGCCCGCCCAGGCGATCAGCGTGCGCACCGCCTCCATGGCTTCTTCACGGGTGGGCCGCTTGACGGCTTCAAGATCAACGCCGGGAGCGCCGACGAGGGTTCGGTCGCGAGCAGGTGCGTCCATGATGATGTGAGGTTCTTTCCAGGGCTGAGTTGCGCCGGGACGAAGGTCCCGGAAATGACGCGTGGCCACCCTTCCAATGCAGCCGGAACACGTGGATCTCACCCCGTGGCTTCCCGGCCAGACCGACTGTATATGGGGCCAAGCCCTTTGCGGGCAACCGTTACGCTACGTCAAAACCGAAGAGTCAGATGTCCCTCGCCCTGCACGACACCATGGCCCGCGCCAAGCGGCCCTTCGTTCCTCGCGATCCCAAGCGGGTGACGATGTATGTCTGCGGGCCGACGGTCTACAACTACGCCCACATCGGCAACGCCCGGCCCGTGGTGGCCTTCGACGTGCTGTTCCGCCTGCTGCGCCACGCCTATGGCGAGGACGCGGTGATCTATGCGGCGAACGTCACCGACGTGGACGACAAGATCAACAAGAAGGCCGCCGAGGAAGGCGTGCCGATCTCGACGATCACCGAGCGCTACCTGGCCGTCTACAACGAGGACATGGCCCGGCTCGGCGCCCTGCGGCCCACGCATCAGCCGCGCGCCACCCAGACCATGGACGCCATCGTCGAGATGATCGGCAAGCTGGTGGCCAAGGGCGCCGCCTATGCCGCCGAAGGCCACGTGCTGTTCAACACCCAGGCCTATTCCGACTACGGCAAGCTGTCGGGCCACCCGATGGAGGACATGATCGCCGGCGCCCGCGTCGACGTCGCGCCCTACAAGCAGCACCCGGCGGACTTCGTGCTGTGGAAGCCCAGCAAGGAGAACGAGCCGGTCTGGGAGAGCCCCTGGGGCCCCGGCCGTCCGGGCTGGCACATCGAGTGCTCGGCGATGATCGAGCAGAGCCTGGGCCTGCCGATCGACATCCATGGCGGCGGCATCGACCTGCTGTTTCCGCACCATGAGAACGAGATGGCCCAGGGCGTCTGCGCCCATGACGACCACTCGATCGGCTACTCGAACTTCTGGATGCACAACGGCTTCCTGAACTTCGGCGACGAGAAGATGTCGAAGAGCCTGGGCAATGTCGCCCTGGTCCACGACCTGGTGCAGCAGGCGCCGGGCGAGGCCCTGCGCTGGGCGCTGCTGGTCGGCCACTATCGCGCGCCGCTGGAATGGACCGAGGCCCTGATCGAGCAGTCGAAGAAGGCGCTCGACCGGCTCTATGGCGCGCTCCGCCGGGCGAGCGAGGTCAAGGCCGAGGCGACGGGCCCGAACGTGGCCTTCCTGGCCGCCCTGGAGGACGACCTCAACACGCCGGCCGCCATGGCCGAGCTGTTCGCCATGGCCACGGCGCTGGAGACCGCCAGGGGCGAGGACCGCGCCTACGCCAAGGGCGAGCTGCTGGCCTCGGCCAACCTGATGGGCTTCCTGTTCGATGACCCCGAGGCGTGGTTCCAGGCGGGTGTCAGCGAGGAGCTGCGCGCCAAGATCGACGGCCTGATCGCCGAACGCGTCGCCGCGCGCGCCGCCAAGGACTGGGCCGCCGCCGACCGCATCCGCGCCGAGCTCACCGCGTTGAACGTGGAGGTGATGGACAATCCCACCGGGGCGACGTGGCGGATCAAGGAGCAGGCCTGATGGTCGGCAAGCCCGGAGAAATGTTCAGCGTCGCCGCGGGCTTCAAGTTCAACGGCGGCGGGGCGGCCGGCGCGGGTCCGCCGAAGATCGAGCACCGGATCGGCATCGAGGCGCCGGCCGATGTCGTCTGGGAAATCCTGGCCGACATCCCCGGCTGGGAGAGCTGGAACCCGCTCTATCCGAAGGCGGCCGGCGTGCTTCGGATCGGCGACGCGCTCGACCTGACGGTGGCCATCCCGGGCGAGCCGCACCGGGCGATCCGGCCGGTGATCGTCGACTGGGTGCCGCGCGACCAGATCCACTGGCAGCTGTCGATGATGGGCGGGCTGGTCCGCTCGGTCCGCTACCTGGAGCTCGAGGTCCTGGGCGAGAGCAACGTGATCTTCTCGAACGGCGAGATCTTCGCCGGCCTGCTTGGGCCGATGATCGCCAACTCCAAGCGCCGGGCGATCCGCAAGGGCTTCGCGGCGCTAGGCGAAGCCCTGGCCGCCAAGGCCGAGGCGGAATGGCGCGCGCGGGGCGGAGCCCCTACATCAGCCGCATGATCGACGACCTCTATTCGGCGAAACTGCTGAAGCTGGCGGCCAACCTGCCCCATGCCGGCCGCCTCGCCGCGCCCCAGGGTTCGGCCGAGAAGGTGTCGAAGCTGTGCGGCAGCCGGGTGGTTGTCGATGTGGCCGTCGAGGGCGACGTGGTCAGCGATTTCGCCCAGGACGTTAAGGCCTGTGCGCTGGGCCAGGCCTCGGCCTCGGTGCTCGGCGCCTACGTGCTCGGGGCCAGCCTGGCCGAGCTGGAGTTGGCCCGGGACCAGTTTCGCGCTATGCTGAAAGACGGTGGACAACCGCCGCAAGGACGTTTTTCGGATCTCTCGATGCTCGCCCCGGTGAAGGACTATCCCGCCCGACACGCCTCGACGCTGCTCGCGTTCGAGGCCGCCGTCGACGCTGTCCGCCAGGCGACGATGCGAACTAGCCGCGCCGGCGCGGCTTGATCCAAGCACCCCCGCGGGCTAATCGCGACGATTGAATCGCAGCCCTGCGAGCCGGCATGAAATTCTACGAACTCTGCGTCAGGGGCGCGCTGCGCGCCTACAAGCTGACGCTTTCGCCCCTGATCGGGCGCCAATGCCGGTATCTGCCGACCTGTTCGGAATATGCGGCCGAGGCCCTGATCCTTCACGGCGCCTGGCGCGGCTCCTGGCTCGCCGCCAAGCGCGTGTGTCGCTGCAATCCCTGGGGAGGCTCGGGCTATGACCCGGTTCCCCAACCGCGCGGAAAAACCCCCATCGAACCGGGGAGCTCCGCCCGGACATGGACGTGTGAAACATGATCGACCTGATTTTCCCCGACGGCTCGCACCGTCAGTTCGAGGACGGCGTCTCCGGACGCGACGTCGCCGCCTCCATCGCCAAGTCGCTCGAGAAGCGGGCCCTGCTCGTCAAGCTCGACGGCGAGCTGCGCGATCTCGACCGCCCGCTCGAAAAGGGCGGCAAGTTCGAGATCCTCACGCGCGAGAGCCCCGAGACGCTCGAGACCATCCGCCATGACGCCAGCCACGTGATGGCCGAGGCGGTGCAGGAGCTGTTCCCCGGCACGCAGGTCACGATCGGCCCGGCCATCGAGGACGGCTTCTACTACGACTTCGCCCGCGACACGCCGTTCAGCCTGGACGACCTGGCCAGCATCGAGCAGCGGATGAAGGAGATCGTCGACCGCGACGAGAAGATCGAACGCGAGGTCTGGGACCGCGACGAGGCCATCACCCACTTCAAGTCGATCGGCGAGGCCTACAAGGCCGAGATCATCTCCGACCTGCCCAAGGACGACACGATCACGGTCTATCGCCAGGGCCAGTGGAAGGACCTGTGCCTCGGTCCGCACCTGCCCTCGACGAAGCATGTGGGCAAGGCGTTCAAGCTGACCAAGCTGGCGGGCGCCTACTGGCGCGGCGACCATCGCAACGCCCAGCTCCAGCGGATTTACGGCACGGCCTGGGCCTCGGAAGCCGATCTCGAAGCGCACCTGAAGCGCATCGAGGAGGCCGAGAAGCGCGACCACCGCAAGATCGGCCGGGCCATGGACCTCTTCCACCTGCAGGAAGAGGGCAAGGGCATGATCTTCTGGCATCCCAAGGGCTGGACGCTCTACCGGACGCTGGAGGCCTACATGCGCCGCCGGCTGGACGACGACGGCTATGTGGAGGTCAAGGCGCCCCAGATCATGGACCGGGTGCTCTGGGAGCGTTCGGGCCACTGGGAAAAATTCGGCCAGAACATGTTCACGTGCGAGACGACGGAAGGCGAGGGCCTAGCCGTTAAACCGATGAACTGTCCGGGGCACGTCCAGATCTTCAACTACGGCCAGAAGAGCTACCGCGACCTGCCGCTGCGCATGGCGGAGTTCGGCGCGTGCCACCGGTACGAGCCGTCCGGCGCCCTGCACGGCATCATGCGGCTGCGCGCCTTCACCCAGGACGACGCCCACATCTTCTGCCGCGAGGACCAGATCGAGGCGGAGTCCACGAAGTTCGTGCGCCTGCTGGAGAGCGTCTATGCCGACTGCGGCCT
>CAMFHW010000073.1 GCA_945952175.1 uncultured Phenylobacterium sp.
CACGTAAGGAGTCGTCGGCAGCGTCAGATGTGTATAAGAGACAGGCGCTGGGGACCCGGCAAGGGTTCCGGATTCACGAGAATTTGCCCGCGGCCCGGCCGCCGGGCGTCACCCTTGCGGCAGGTCGATGTTCTCGTCCGGCAGGATCGGCGAGATGGCAAGCAGAAGCAGGGCCACGAGCGGCAGGAGGACGACGCGGGTGATGAACATGCGGCACAAATCCGAAACTGACGGCCGCGACTGATCACGCGTCCGGGCCGTCAAGCGTCGGGTAGGCGACCAAGTTCCAGCTTGGCCAAAAATTTTAACACCCGTTCACCATGCCCGCTGGTTGCATAGGCGCCGACCCGCATCGGCGCCCGATGATCCGGCAAAAGGCGCCGTAAATCCCTCAGCCTACGGACTGGGCCAGGCCCGCCGCGAGCCTCGGATTCATCGCATCGACCATGCTGGTCGGCATCAGGATCGTGGCGCCGCGCTCCTTGGTGGTCTCGTAGATGATGTTCATGGCGCGAAGCTGCATGGCCGCCGGGCTGCGGGCGTAGATCTCCGCGGCCTCGACGAATTTCTCGGCGACCTCTTGCTCGGCCTGGCCCAGCAGCACGCGGGCGAGGCGCTCGCGCTCGGCCTGGGCCTGGCGGCTCATGGCGTCCTGCAGGGCAGGCGGGACGCTGATGTCGCGGATCTCGACCGAGATCACCGCGATGCCCCAGTCGGCGATCTTACGGGCGATCTCGTCGCGCAGCACTTCGTCGCCGTGCTTGCGGTCGGACAGCAGGTTGGACAGGGCCGACGAGCCGACCATCTCGCGCAGCGAGGTCTGGGCGACGCGCGGGATGGCCTCGCGATAGTCGGCGATCTCCAGGGCGGCGCGTTCGGGATCGTGGATCTGCCAGAAGACCACGGCGTCGACATTGACCGGCACGGTGTCCTTGCTCAGCGCCTGCTCGGCGTTGAACTCGGTGGTCTGGATCCGCTGGTCGACCCATGAGGCGACGGCGTCGAAGAAGGGGATCAGCAGGAAGAGGCCGGGGCCTTCGACGCCGCGCATGCGGCCCATGCGCAGGACCACGGCGCGCTCCCACTGATTGGCCATCAGCAGGCAGCGCGGGATCAGCAAGGTGACGATAATCAGCAGCGCCATCACGACCCATAGGGCCGCGCTGGCCGAGCGGGCGGCCGCCCAGCCGCTGAGCGCCGCCAGGCCGGCGGTGATCAGGCTGAGCAGCAGGGCCGGGCCGTTGGCCGAGCTGCGGAGGGGATAGCTGTTCATGATTCGGATTCCTTCCGGGTCACCAGTGCGGTGAGGGTTTGCGCCAGGGCGGCCGGCTCGACGCCGGCGGCGCGGGCCATGGCGAGGACCTGGGCGGCCAGGGCGTCGAGGCGCGCCTGCGGATCAGGCCCTTCAGGCGGACGAGCGACGAAGCTGCCGCGTCCGCGTTCGAGGGTGATGGCGCCGGTCCGCTCCAGCTCGTCATAGGCGTGGCGGACGGTGTTGAGGTCGATGCGCAGGGCGACCGCCACCTGGCGCATGGTCGGCATCTGGTCGCCGGGCGAGAGCCGGCCCGCCCCCAGCGCCCGCAGCACCTGGTCGCGCAGCTGCACATAGATGGGCACGCCGCTCGCCTCGAGCCGCAGGTCCGTCAGCAGGTCTTGAACGGGTGTATGCATACACTCATACAATCTGCCTTCGACGGAGCGTCGTCAAGCGTCTCGCGCGGGAGTAACTTGCAATACGATACTGACTATGCAAGCTGGCGGCCTCAGCCATAGGAGGCCTGCCTTGCGTCCCAGCCCGCCCGAACGCGTCGTCGAATATCGCCGGAAGGGCTGGTGGCGAGGCGAGACCGTGGAGCAACTGTTCCGCAAGGCCGTCGACGCCCGGCCCGACGCCGAGGCCCTGGCCGACGCGCCGAACCGCGAGGCCCTGGTCGGCACGCCGCCGCGCCGGCTGACCTATGCGCAAGCAGACGCCCAGGTCGACGCCCTCGCCCATGTGCTGGCCGGACTCGGGGTCGGGCGGGGTGACGTGGTGGCGACCCAGCTTCCGAACCTGGTGGAAGGGGTGATCGCCTTCCTGACCTGCGCGCGGATGGGGGCGATCCTCAGTCCGGTGGCCATGGCCTATCGCGGGCACGAGCTGCGCCAGATCCTGCCGACGGTGGAGCCCAAGGTCTATCTGACGGTCGGCCAATTCCACGGCTGCGACCACGCGGCCATGCTGGCCGAGCTCAAGGCCGAGGGCGTGACCCGCGCGGAGGTGGTGAGCCTGGGCGGGGACCTGCCCGCCGGCGTCCATTCGCTGGGCGCCCTGATGGCGGCGGCGCCCGCCGAACCCTACGCCTCGCCGGCCGATCTCGACGCCGCCGAGGCTCTGACCGTCTGCTGGACCTCCGGCACCGAGGCGGCGCCCAAGGGCGTGCCGCGGCACCACGATCACTGGGTGGTCAATGGCTGGGCCCTGGTCGAGGCCGCTGGGCTGAAGGCCGGCGACACGATCCTGAACCCGTTCCCGCTGATCAACATCGCCGCGATCGGCGGCATGGTGATGACCTGGCTGGTCTGCCAGGGCCGGCTGGTGCAGCACCATCCCTTCGACCTGCCGATCTTCCTGCGCCAGATGCAGGACGAGGAGGTGGCCTATACGGTCGCGCCGCCGGCCGTGCTGAACATGCTGCTGCAGAACGAGGTGCTGCTGGCGAGCGCCGACCTGTCGAACCTGCGTTGTCTGGGCTCGGGCTCGGCGCCGCTCTCGCCCTGGATGGTCGAGGGCTGGCAGAACCGCCACGGCGTCACGGTGATGAACGTCTTCGGCTCCAACGAGGGCGCGTCGCTGTTCTCGACCGGCGAGGCGATCCCGGATCCGGACCAGCGCGCCCGCTTCTTCCCCCGGTTCGGCGTCGAGGGGATCGACTGGCCCGCGGAGTTCCCGGCCAAGATCCGCACGCGGCTGGTCGACCCGCAGACCGAGGTGGAGATCACCGCGCCGGGCGCCGAGGGCGAACTGCGCATCTCCGGGGCCATGACCTTCGACGGCTACTGGAAGGCGCCGGACCTGACCCGGACCGCCTTCGACGCCCGGGGCTATTTCAAGACCGGCGACCTGTTCGAGATCGCGCCGGAGGCGGGCGCGCGATTCTACCGCTTCGTCGGCCGCTGCAAGGAGATCATCATCCGCGGCGGCCAGAACATCTCGCCGGCCGAGATCGACGTGCTGATCGAGAGCCATCCCAAGGTGCGCGAGGGCGCCTGCGCGGCCTATGCCGACGAGCGGCTGGGCGAGCGGGTCTGCGCGGTGGTGGCGCTGCGGCCGGACCAGTCCATGACGCTGGACGAACTGACCGCCCACCTGAAGGCGCACGACATCGCCACCTACAAGCTGCCCGAGAAGCTGCGGGTGGTGGACGCCCTGCCGCGCAATGCGCTGGGCAAGGTGCAGCGGCGCGAACTGACCGGAGTGGCGGCTTCCTGACATAGTGGAGGCGCCGTGCGCGACTTACTTGCGCTTTACTCGCTCAGGGGATGAAAGCGGCTTGCATAGCCGCACCCATTCCGCGACTTTTCGCCGGCCCGATCTAACGGGGCCTGAAGGACGCGCGCGTACATGACCTCGCCGAAGTTCATCCGCACCTGCTCGATCTGGCGGGCGCTGGAGGTCGTGGGCGACACCTCCGTCTTGCTGATCCTGGAGGCGAGCTGGATCGGGGCCCGGCGGTTCGACGACTTCCGCGCGCGGACCGGCCTGCTGCAGACCCTGCTGAGCGATCGGCTGAAGCGGCTGGTGGCCGCGGGCGTGCTGGACAGGGTGCAGTATTCCGAGGCCCCGCCGCGCTTCGAATACCGGCTGACCGCCAAGGGCCGCGATCTCTATTGGCCGGCCCTGATGATGCTGCGCTGGGAGCGGCGGTGGACGGCGCCGGAGGGCAAGCTGCAGCTGAAGCTGCGCCACCGCACCTGCGGCCACGCCTTCGAGCCCGTGCCGACCTGCCTCAAGTGCGGCGAGGAGATCAGCGCGCGCGACGTGGACTGGACCGAGGGGCCGGGCGTCGGCTGGATGGCCGCCCGCTACAGCCGCCGCCGCCAGCAGCGGCATGCCGCGACAGGCGCCCAGGGGCTGATGGTCGACGTCGCCCAGATCACCGGCGACCGCTGGGCGAGCCTGGCGCTGCGCTCGATCTTCACCGGCCTGCGCCGGTTCGACGAGATCCACCGCGACACGGCCATGGCCACCAACATCCTGTCGGAACGGCTGTCCTGGCTGATCGCCCAGGGCGTGATCCGCACCCACGACCTCGGCGGCCGGCGGTTCGAGTACCGGCTGACGGAGAAGGGCATCGACTACTATCCGGTGCTGCTGATGCTGCTGCGCTGGGGCGACAAGTATTATGTCTCGCCCGAGGGCCCGCCGCTGCTACTGCGCCACCGACCGGACGGCCACGACCTGGAGCCGGCCGTCACCTGCTCGTGCTGCAGCCAGCCGGTGGAGCCGCACGACGTCACCTTCGAGGTGATCGAGGCCGAGGCGCCGCGGGTGCTGGAAACGGCGGACTGACGCCGCATTCTGGAAGTTCAGGCGGTTTTTGAAGTGGTCCTCGCCAAGCAGGGCGTTGTCACTTTCATAACGAGACTAGATCGTCTAGGCTGACTCTCGAGAGGGAGGCGGCATGACCTATCGCGTGATTCAGTGGGCGACCGGAGCCATGGGGAAGAGCTGCCTGAGAGCGGTGATCGACCATCCGGCGATGGAGCTAGTGGGACTGTTCGTCTACGGCGACGACAAGGCCGGCCGCGACGCCGGCGACATCGCGCGGCGGGCGCCGACCGGGGTGATCGCCACGCGCGACGTCGGCGAGATCCTGGCCCTGGACGCCGACGTGGTGATCCATTGCGCCCGGCTCGCGCCGCCCTACGGCTCGCACGACGCCGAGATCCTGAAACTGCTGGCGAGTGGCAAGAACGTCATCAGCATCAATGGCTACAGCCGTCCCGAGCACTGGACCGGCGAACGGCGTGCGGCGCTGGAGGCGGCCTGCGCCAAGGGCAGGTCGAGCCTGATGGCGGCGGGGCTCAATCCCGGGTTTGCCGGCGAGCAGATCGCGGTGGTGGCCTCGGGCGTCTGTTCGGCCCTGGACCATGTCGAGGTGGTCGAGAGCGTCGACTGCCGCGCGGTGCGCAATCCCGACTACGTGTTCCGCATCCTGGGCTTCGGCGCCGATCCGACGGCGGTCGATCCGAACGATCCCGCCTGGGGCCCGGCGAGCTCGCTGAACGGCATGTACACCGAGGTGCTGGCGGCGATGGCCGAGCACCTTGGCCTGGCGCTGGAGCGGGTCGACACCGACCACCGGGTGTTCGCCGCCACCGAGGACCTGTCGATGGCGGCCGGGCCGATCGCCAAGGGCGGGATCAGCCACGTGAACTGGCGCTGGCGTGGCGTGGTGGCGGGCGAGACCCGGCTGACCATGTCGATCCACTGGTACATGGAGACCGCGCATCTCGACGCGCCGGACCCGCCGCTGTGGCGCATCCACCTGGCCGGCCAGCCGGGCGTGCGGATCGCCGTCGACCTGGAGAAGCGGGCTGGCGACACCACGCCCACCTCGGCCGAGCAGATCGGCGTGGCCGGCACGGTGATCAATGCGATCCCGCTGGTCTGTGCGGCCGCGCCCGGCCTCGTCACCCGCCCCCTCGCGACACCGTTCCGCGGGGAGTTGGCGGGCGCCTGACGCTCGTCGGCAGGTGTAACTTGCATAACGATACGAAGTATGGATGATCGCGCGGACGCCAAGGGAGGCCCCATGACGGGAACGATCGAGGAGAGCGCCGGGCGCGCGCAGGACATGCGCGGGCGGGTGGCGATCGTGACCGGCGCGGGCAAGGGGCTGGGCCGCGCCTATGCGCTGGATCTGGCCGCGCGCGGGGCGAGCCTGGTGGTCAACAACCGCTGGGCCGACCGCGGCCAGCCGTCGAGCGCCGAGGCGGTGGTCGCCGAGATCGTGGCGGCCGGCGGCCGGGCGGTGGCCAATTTCGACGAGGCCGAGCTGCCGGAGACGGGCGCCGCCCTGGTCGCCCAGGCGCTCGACGCGTTCGGCCGCCTGGACGCGGTGGTCTCCAACGCCGGGGTGCCGCAGACAGCGCGCCTGCACCGCCAGACGACCGAAGACTTCCGGCGGGTGTTCGACATCAACTTCTTCGGGGCGCTCTACCTGGTCCAGGCCGCCTGGCCGGTGCTGTCGGCCTCGCCGGCGGGCCGGATCGTGGTCAGCGCCTCGTCGGCCGGGCTCTATGGCGGTGACGGCATGGCCGCCTACGCCTCGTCGAAGGCCGCGCTGATCGGCCTGGTGCGCGGGCTGGCGGTCGAGGGCCGCCTGCGCAACCTGACGATCAACGCCATCGCCCCCTACGCCCTGACCGCCATGACCGAGGCCCACGTGCCGCCGGAGCTCGGCCGTCGCATGAACCCGGCCGCCGTGGCGCCGATCGTGAGCTGGCTGGTCAGCGAGGCCTGCGACGTGACCGGCCAGGTGCTGGTGGCCGGCGGCGGCCGCCTGCGCGCGGCGATGTCGGTGGAAGGCGCGCCGGTGGAGGTCGATCCGGCCGCGGTCGGCGCCTCGATCCGCACCGCGCTCGCGGCCGAACCGCGCGAGACCTACGGCGACTCCCACACCGCGTTCGCGGCGTTCATGGACGGTCGGCGGGCCTTGGCCGCCGATGGTTCGCTTGTATAATCGGACTGACTGTTAAGCGGCCGCGCGGGCGGCCAGGCGAGGTTCCCATGGTCTATATTCTCGGCGGTTGGCAGAGCGACTTCTCCCAGAACTGGGCGCGCAAGCAGATGGACTTCGCCGACGCCTTCGCCGAGGTGGTCGGCGAGGGCCTGGCCGCCGTCGACCTGGAGCCCAAGGACATCGACACGGGCCACGTCGGCAACTTCGTCGGCGACCTGTTCGCCGGCCAGGGGCTGCTCGGCGGCTTCTTCGGCCTGGTGCATCCGGAATTCGACGGCATGCCGACGGCGCGGCACGAGGCGGCCTGCGCCTCGGGCAGCGTGGCGATCCTTGCGGCGACCGCCGAGATCGAGGCCGGCCGCTACGACACGGCCTGCGTGGTGGGGCTGGAGATGATGCGCAACGTCTCGGGCCAGCAGGCGGCGGTGAACCTCGGCGCGGCGGCCTGGACCGGCCACGAGCTGCAGGACGCGACCTATCTCTGGCCGCGCGCCTTCTCGGACCTGGGCGAGGAATATGAGCGCCGCTGGGGGCTGAAGTACGAGCACCTGATGCGGATCGCGGAGATCAACTTCGCCAACGGCCGCAAGAACCCGAACGCCCAGACCCGCCAGTGGGCCTTCAACGACAAGAGCTTCACCGCCGACGACGAGGCCAATCCCGTGGTCGAGGGCATGATCCGCAAGAACGACTGCGGCCAGGTCACGGACGGCTCGGCCGTCGTCTTCCTCGCTTCGGACAAGGCCGCGGCGGAATACGCCGCCAAGCGCGGCATCCCGCTGGAGAGCCTGCCGCAGATCAAGGGCTGGGGGCACACCTCGGCACCGATCAGCTATGACCGCAAGGTCCGCGCGAGCGAGGGCCAGCCCTATGTCTTCCCGCGCGTGAAGCAGGCCATCGACGCCGCCCGCGGCCGCGCCGGGATCAGCGACCTGTCGCAGATCGACGTGGTCGAGACTCACGACTGCTTCACCACCACCGAATACATGGCCATCGAGCACCTGGGCCTGACCGCGCCGGGCGAGGCCTGGAAGGCGGTGGAGGACGGTTCGATCGAGATCGGCGGCCGCCTGCCGATCAACCCGTCCGGCGGCCTGATCGGCCTGGGCCACCCCGTGGGCGCGACCGGCGTGCGCATGGCGCTGGACGCCTTCAAGCAGGTGACCGGCAAGGCGGGCGACTATCAGGTCGAGGGCGCCAAGACCTGCCAGACCCTGAACATCGGCGGGTCGACCACGACCACGGTCAGCCTGGTCGTCGGGGTCTGAGATGGCCGACGCCGATGTCGCCACGGCGCCGCTCGCGCCGTTCCGCGAGGCCCACCTGCTGCCCGTCGACCTCGATGTCGAGCGGCGGGCGGACGGGACCATCCTGATCACCTCGAAGATCCCGCTGCGGGCCTACGAGGCGAACATCCCGCTGGCCTTCGCGCAGCGCGCGGCGGCCTCGGGCGAGCGGCCTGCGCTGGCCCAGCGCGGGGCCGATGGCGAATGGGACTTCATTTCCTTCGCCCAGTTGAAGCGCGACATGGACGCCGCCACCCAGTGGCTGCTGGACCGGCCGACGGCGGGGCCGGTGCTGATCCTGGTCGGCAACACCCCGGCCTTCGCGGTGATGAGCTTCGCGGCCCAGGCCTCGGGCCGCGCCGCCTGCCCGGTGAGCGTGACCTATGCGGCGCTCGGCGGCGACTATGGTCGCCTGGCCCATGTGGTCGCCAAGGTGAAGCCGGCCGTGGTGTTCGCCGAGGACACCGCCATGGCCAAGGGCGCCCTGGAGGCCCTGGACCTCGGCGACGCGCGGATCGTCACGACCGATCCGGCCAAGCTCTCGAAGTCGGCGACCGCCTATGCCGAGGTGCTGGCGACGACGGCGACGTCCGCGGTGGCGGCCTCGATCGCGGGCCTGAAGCCCGCCGACCGCGCGGCCCTGATGCTGACGTCCGGCTCGACCGGCCTGCCCAAGGTGGTTCCGATCACCTTCGACAACCTGATGGCCAATTCGGCCCAGTGCCAGCAGACCATCGGCGAGGCGGCGGGCTGGCACGACGTGATGCTGGACTGGCTGCCCTGGCACCATGCGGCCGGCGCCTTCGTGCTGCGCACCACTCTGCTGGAAGGCGGCACACTCTATATCGATGACGGCAAGCCGGCGCCGGGGCTGTTCGAGACCTCGATCCGCAATCTGCGGGAGATTTCGGTCAGCTATTTCAACAACGTGCCGCTGGGCTACGCCATGCTGGTGGACGCCCTGGAGAAGGACCCCGTGCTGCGGGCGGCCTTCTTCAAGAAGATGCGGCTGATGCTCTATGGCGGCGCGGGCCTGCCACAGACGGTGATGGACCGGCTGCAGGCCGCCGCCGTCGCCGAGACCGGCCACCGGATCATGATGACCAGCGGCTACGGCATGACCGAGACCGTCTCGGCCTTCATGGTCATCCACTTCGAGACCGACAAGGTGGGCATCGGCCTGCCGGCCCCGGGCACGACGGTGAAGCTGGCCCCCGTCGGCGATCGCTACGAGGTCCGCGCGCGTGGGCCGAACGTCACCACCGGCTATCTGGACGAACCGGAAAAGACCGCGGCGGCCTTCGACGAGGAAGGCTTCTACCGCACGGGCGATCTCGCGGTGTTCCACGACGACGCCGACCCGACCAAGGGCCTGGCCTTCGCCGGCCGGGCGGCCGAGGAGTTCAAGCTCTCCAGCGGCGCCTGGGTCTATGGCGGCTCGATGCGCGACGGCCTGATCAAGGCGCTGTCGCCCCTGGTGCTGGACCTGGTGCTCTGCGACGATGGGCGGCCCTATCTGGGCGTGATGCTGTGGCCGACGGCGGGCGCCGATCCGGCCGAGATCGCGCGCCGGTTGGGGGTTTTCAACGCCGAGCAGCATGGCAGCGCGGGCCGGGTGAAGCGGGCCCTGCTGCTGACCGATCCGCCGAACGCCAACGCGCACGAGATCTCCGACAAGGGCACGATCAACCGCCGCGCGGTCATCGACCGTCGCGCCGGCGAGGTCGAGCGGCTGTTCGCCGAGAGCCCTGACGAGGGCGTGATCGTCCTGCGCTGACGCTCGCGCCCGCCTGACGAAGGCTAGGATCCAAATCCTGAATCGCCGCGCAAGCGGCCTTTTGAACGCAGAGATCGCGGAGGTTCGCGGAGGACGCAGAGAGTCCCTGCCCTCCGCGATCTCCGCGTCTTCTCTGCGACCTCCGCGTTAAAGGGGGGACAGATCGCGGCGTTGCGGCCGCGCCTCGGGGCGAAGGCTCCAGGTTTCAACACGAAGAACACGAAGGGGGCGGGCTTCGTCCTCGCATCGCTGCTTCGTGCTCTTTGTGCTCTTCGTGGTTCATCTTTCTGGCGCGCTGAGGCTCGGATTGATTCCCGGCTTCGCCGGAAGGGCTATCGCTGCGTGTGGGGAATGAACTCCGCGCCGGCCTGGGCGTAGTCGGCGCTGAACCAGCGGGGATAGCCGTGCAGGGTCTGGCCGCCGTCGGCCAGCACCTCGGCGCCCGTGACGTAGCCGGCGGCGTCGCTGCACAGGAAGACCGCCAGGCGGGCGATGTCCTCCGGCTTGCCCAGGCGGCCCACGGGCGTGTTGGAGATGGCGTCGGACCGCACGGCGGGGTCGTCGATCAGCGACTGGGTCATGGCGGTCTCGATGACGCCCGGCAGCACCAGGTTCACCCGGATGCGCCAGACGCCGAGTTCGGAGGCCAGCGACTTGGCCAGCATCCGCACGCCGGCCTTGGACGAGGCATAGGCGCCCAGCATGTCGCAGATGTGGGTGGCGGCGGTGGAGGCGGTGAACAGGATCGCGCCGCCGCGCCCGGCCTGGCGCATCAGGCGCGCGGCGCCCTGGGCCATCAGGAAGCCGCCGTTCAGATTGACCTCGACGTGCTTGCGCCACAGCTCGAAGGGCGTGTCGATCAGGGCCCCGTAGCGCCCGTAGCCGGCGTTCAGGAACGCCGCGTCGAGCCGTCCGGCATGGGCGGAGATCGCCGCGAACAGGCCCTCGACGGCGACGGGATCGGCCTGGTCGCAGGCATGGGCCAGGACGTCGGTTCCGGCCTCACGCAGCACCGCGGCCACGGCCTCCAGCGCGTCGGCCCGCCGGTCGGTCACCACGAGGTTCGCGCCGGCCTTGGCGAAGGCCGCCGCCGCCGCCGCGCCGATGTCGCCCGCCGCCCCGGTGACCAGGACCGTGCGTCCGTCGAAATCACTCATCTTCCGTCTCCGCTTTCGGCGCGCCCGCACCGCCGCGGGACATTGACTTGCACACTGAGACTAACTTGCATAGAAAGACTGTCAAACAGCCTAGCGGGCGAAGAGGGGGACTCGCATGCCGGACTTTGTGGTGATCCTAGCGGTGAACGCCGCCGTGATCCTGGCCCTCTTCGTGCTGGCCTGGGCGATCTGCGTGGCGCAGCGCGACGTGACGCCGGTCGACAGCCTCTGGGGCCTCGGCATGGGCGTGGTGGGCGTCGCGACCTACCTGCAGACCGGCGGCGGCACGCCGCGGCGCATGGTGCTGACCGCGATCTGTGTCGCCTGGGCGCTGCGGCTCGGCAGCTACATGCTGTGGCGCTGGCGCGACCACGGCCCGGACGGGCGCTATGTGCGCCTGCTGGACAAGGCCAAGGCCGAGAAGGGCTGGGGCTATGGCTACGCCGCCTTCCGCCTGGTGTTCATGCTGCAGATGCCTCTGCTGTGGCTGGTCTGCCTGCCGGTGCAACTGGGCCAGGTCTCGCCCGACGCCTCGCCGCTGGGACCGCTGGGGATCACCGGCGCGGCCATCGCCGTCTTCGGCCTGTTCTTCGAGAGCCACGCCGACGCGCAACTCGTCGCCTTCCGGAAGACCCCCGGCAACGAGGGCAAGGTGATGGATCGCGGCCTGTGGCGCTATACGCGCCATCCGAACTATTTCGGCGACGCCTGCGTCTGGTGGGGGCTGTGGCTGGTGGCGGCGGAGACCAGGCTCGGCCTGTTCGCCGTGGTGGGTCCGATCTATCTGGTCTACACCCTGACGCGGTGGAGCGGCATGCCGACGGTCGAGGGCCGAATGCGGCGGCGCAAGCCGGACTACGAAGACTATGCGCGGCGGACGTCGGGCTTCATTCCCTGGCCGCCCAAGCCCCGCCAGAGCGCCTGAACGAGAGCCCTGTTTGACCCTTCCGTCCCACATCGCCGAGCGCCTGAGGCTGCCGGCCATCGCCGCGCCGATGTTCCTGGTCTCGGGC
>CAMFHW010000074.1 GCA_945952175.1 uncultured Phenylobacterium sp.
CTGCTGACCCTGGGCGCCCAGGCGGTCCTGATGAAGGGCGGCCACGTGCCTGGGCCCACCGTCGTCGACCTCCTGATCACGCCCCACGGCGAGACGGCGCTGGAGGCCGAGCGGATCGAGACCCGCCACACCCACGGCACCGGCTGTACCCTGGCCTCGGCCTGCGCGGCCGGCCTGGCCCAGGGTCTGCCGCTGGACCAGGCGGTGGCCCGGGCCTGGGCCTATGTGCAGGAGGCGATCGCCCGCGCGCCGGGCCTCGGCGCCGGCCACGGGCCGCTCGATCACGCCTGGCCGCTGCGAGGCCGGGCATGAGCCGCGAGGCCGAGCTCGAGGCGATCCTTCGCGCCGCGCCCAGCCTTATGACCGTTATGGAAAAGGCGCGCGCGCTCGACCTGCCGGACTGGATCCTGTTCTCCGGCGCGATCTACCAGCGGGTCCTGAACCACCTGACCGGCCGCGACGCGGACTACGGGATCAAGGACTACGACATCGGCTATTTCGACCCCGACACCTCCTGGGACGCCGAGGATGTGGTGATCCGGCGCGTCGCCGCCGCCTTCGAGCCGCCGCTGCGCGAGATGGTCGAGGTCCGCAACCAGGCCCGGGTCCACCTCTGGTTCGAGGGCAAGTTCGGCGAGCCCTATGCGCCGCTGGCCAACAGCGCCGAGGCGCTCAGCCGCTTCACCAGCGCCACCTTCGCGGTCGGCGCCCGGCTGGAGGCGGACGGCCGCATGACGATCCTCGCGCCCTTCGGCCTGGAGGACATCTTCGCGCTGCGCCTGCGGCCCAATCCGCTCCGCAAGACCGGCGGCTTCCAGCGCACCGCCGAAGCGGCCAAGGCCCGCTGGCCGGAGCTCGCGATCGAGCCCTAGCGGTAGCCGGCGCCGCGGATCTCCATCCAGTTCTCGACCTTGGTCAGGGGCGTGAAGCCGAACTGGGCGTAGAGGCCGTGGGCGTCGCGGGTGGCCAGGTGCATGCGCCGGAAGCCCTGCAGGTCCGGATGGCCCTTCATGTAGCCGACGATCGCCTTGCCCAGGCTCGCACCGCGATGGCCCTTGTCGACATAGACGTCGCACAGCCAGCCGAAGGTCGCCCGATCGGTGACCATCCGCGCCATGGCCGCCATCGTCCCATCCGGCGCATAGACGCCCAGGGTGAGGCTGTTGGCGCAGGACTTGGCGAACAGGTCGAAGGGGATGCCCTCGGCCCAATAGCTCTCGCCGCCGATCCAGGCGTGGCCACGCGCGAGGTCGAACCGCGCCGGATCGTCGCTCAGGGTGTAGCCGTCGTGGGTGGTGACATGCGGGGTCATGATCCCCCATATCGTCGGCTCGACCGCGAGGGAACCTGCGCATGCGCCAATGGATCGTCGACGCCTTCACGACCGAGCCGTTCCGCGGCAATCCCGCCGCCGTGGTCGAGCCCTTCGACGCCTGGCCGGACGACGGCTGGATGCAGAAGCTGGCCGCCGAGAACAACATCTCCGAGACCGCCTTCCTGCTGAAGACCGACGACCCGGCCCGCTTCGGCCTGCGCTGGTTCACGCCGACCGTCGAGGTGCCGCTCTGCGGCCACGCCACCCTGGCCTCGACCCACACCCTGTTCGCCGAGTTGGGCGCCACCGCCCGGACCATCGCCTTCGACACCTTGTCGGGGCCGCTGTTCGTCGGCCGCAAGGGCGATCTCTACGAGATGGATTTCCCCGCCGCCCCGCCTCGCCGGGTCGAGCCGCCGCCCGGCTTCGCCGAGGCCCTGGGCGCGACGCCCAAGGAGGTCTGGGCCGCCAGCTATCTGGTCGCGGTGCTGGAGGACGAGGCCCAGGTCCGCGCGGTCGCGCCGGACTTCGGCCGGCTCAACAGCATGACCAGCGGGCCGCCGCAGCTGCCGGGCAATGTCGGGGTGGTCGCCTTCGCCGACGCCGGCGCGCCGCACGATGCGGTCAGCCGCTTCTTCGCCCCTGGCCTCGGCGTGCCGGAGGATCCGGTCTGCGGCTCCCTGCACTGCATCCTGGCGCCGCTCTACGCCCAGAAGCTGGGCCGCGACCTGATCCGCTTCCACCAGGCCTGTCCCGGCCGGGGCGGCGATCTGGAATGCGAGGTGAAGGGGGAGCGGGTCTTGCTGCGCGGCGCCGCACGCACCTTCCTGGAAGGCGTGATCCGCTGACGAAAAAGGGCGGCGCGATCGCTCGCGCCGCCCTCCTGGTCTGAGTTTTCAGGACGCCTAGCGACGCCAGGCGTAGCGGTCGTCCATGCCGTTGTTGCCGAGCGCGATCAGGCGGTCGACCGAGTAGGCCACGTAGTCGTAGCGCCGCTCGAAATCGGCCCGCTCGGACCCGCTCATCCCACCGCGGCTGTAGCGCCAGGCGATGTCCTGCAGGCCGTCGATCTGGCGGCGCAGGTTGTTGGCGGTGTAGCCGCTGATGCGGCCGAAGCGCTCGGCGCGGTCGACCCGCATGTCCAGGGCGCGCAGGCGGCCCATGGTGTCGCCGCCCCGCCAATCCTGGCGGTCATAGCCGCGTTCGTAGCGGTCGCCACGGTCCCAATAGCCTTGGGCCATGGCGGGGGCGGCGGCCGAGGCCAGAGCGGCGGTCGCGGCCAGCGAGAGCAGAAACTTCTTCATCGCGATCCTCCTGAGATCGGTTTCGACTATGGAGGACACAATGAGCCACGCCGCCTGAAGCTCCCCTGAGGCGCTCGTTGTGTGGCGTTCAGGTTCGTTGAGGCGGCCGGAGGGCCGGATCAGGCGGCGACGTCGGCCTTGCTGGGCTCGGTGGACGCCGGCGCCTGGGCCGCGTCGGTCAGGGCGCGGCTGATCGCGTCATAGAGCTTGGCGATCTCGATCGGCTTGGCGACGTGGCCGTCCATGCCGGCGGCCAGATATTCCTGCACCTGGTGCGACAGGGCGTTGGCGGTCAGCGCCACGATGGGCGTGCGCCGGCGGCCGCTCTCGGCCTCCGAGGCGCGGATCGCGCGGGCGGAATCGATGCCGTCCATCACGGGCATCTGGATATCCATCAGGATCAGGTCGTAGGCGCCGTCGCGCCAGGCCTCGAACGCCGCCTTGCCGTCGGCGACGATGTCGACCTCGATGCCCAGCGAACCCATGACCGCCGCCAGCACCTGCTGGTTGGTGGCGTTGTCCTCGGCCGCCAGCAGGCGCAGGCCGCCCTCGGCGTCGTCATCCATGGCCTCGGCGACCGCATCCGCCTCGACGACGGCTTCGCCGCGCGGCAGGGGCAGCTCGACGGTGAAAACCGAGCCGCGGCCCTCGACGCTGTCGACCGCGATGGTCCCGCCCATCATCTGCGTCAGCTCGCGGCAGATGGCGAGGCCCAGGCCCGTGCCGCCGAAGCGGCGGGTGGCGGAATTGTCGGCCTGGACGAACTTCTCGAACAGGGTGGCCATCTTCTCGGCGGGGATGCCGACGCCCGTGTCGCGGACCGTGAGCACCAGGCCGATTTCGGTGGCGTCGAAATGCGCCGAGACCGCGCCGGACTGGGTGAACTTGACCGCGTTGGACAAGAGGTTGCCCACGATCTGACGCAGGCGGTCGGCGTCGCCGCGCCAGGCGCCGCGCGCCGCCGGAGTCACCTCGACCGACATGCCCAGGCCCTTCTGCTCGGCCATGACCGAGAAGCTTTCGCGGGCGGGCGCAATGGCGGTCTCGAGGTCGAAGTCGTCGACCAGCAGGGTCAGCTTGCCGGCCTCGATCTTCGACAGGTCCAGCACGTCGTTCAGCACGGCCAGCAGCAGGGCGCCGGACTGGCGGATCACGTCCAGGCGCTCGCGCTGCACGACCGACAGATCGCCCATGGACATGACTTCGGCCATGGCCAGCACGCCGTTCATGGGCGTGCGGATCTCGTGGCTCATATTGGCCAGGAACTGCGACTTCAGCACGTTGGCGGCATTGGCCGCGTCGCGGGCTTCCATCAGCTCCTGCAGGGTGCGCCACAGGGCCTGCTCGCGCTCGTCCAGCTTGGCCAGCAGATGGTTGAAGCTGTCGGTGAGGCTGCGGAACATGGCGTCGTCCGCCTGGCTCTCCACCGGCGTGAAGGCGCCCTCGGCGGCGACCTTGTGCATGGCCTCCGACAGGCGCTGCACCGGCGCGATGACCTTGTGCGCCAGGCCGCGGGCCAGGAACAAGGCCACGCCCACCCCGGCGAACAGCAGGGCGCCGGTCAGGGCGATGAACTGCGGCAGCATCGCGCCCAACGGAGGCGTGCGGCCCGTGATGACCAGTTCGCCAGCCTTGACGCCGCCGGCCTTGACCTCCGTCCGCACGACGTCGGCGTCGCCCGGCACGACGCCGTGGCGCGTCCATGTGGCCAGGACCTGGCCCTGGGTGTCGCTGAGCCGCGCCTCGACCACCCGCGGCGCCTTGGCGAGCGCTGCCAGGGCCTGGGCGGCCGCCGCGCGGTCGCGTTCGGCCACCGCCGTCTCGGCGGCCTGAGCAGTGATTTCGGCGACGGAAACCTGGTTAAGATGGCTCTGTTCGCGGGCGACGGCCCACTGCTGGAGCATGAAGGTCAGGCAGGCGGCGACCAGCACGACGAGCGCCGTGATCAGGGCCGCTCCCGCCACGCGAGCATGGAATGTGGCCGTCGGCGGCGCGCCAGTCGTGCGGGGCTGATCGGTCATGGCGCTCGAGTTCCGTCCGAGCCTCGGCTGTAACCCAATTCTCCTAACGCTTCGCTTCCGCTGGCGCCCCAAAACGGCACGATTCCCCTGCAAAGCGGCACAATTCCAGCCCTCGCAACCTCTGCGCGCACTTGACGCAGTTAACGAGCTCTGAATCGACTCGCTTGAGCTTAACCTTTGGTTTACCTATACTACCGTTGAGTTAATGCTCTTGGAGGGGCTCTCCCCAATGGAAAAGGCGTTTGTTGCCCAGCGTGTCGCGGCCAAGCTGTTCGCGACCGAAGCTTCGGTGGACCAGGCGATGGTCGAAGCCACCGAGCTGATGGCGGATCTGCTGAAGGCCCGTAAGGACGTGAACGCGTCCATGGTCTTCGCCGACGACGTGCAAGTGAAGCTGATGGAAGCCATCTCGGCCCTCAGCCAAGCTCGCAGCGCGATGGTCGGCGTGCACGGCGAGCTGGCCGAAGCCAAGCTGCGCCTCGGCATCCGCACCAAGATGGTCGGCGAAATGAACAAGCCCACGCTGTCGTCGAGCGACGTCACGACGATGCGCCAAGTCGGCTGACGCCCGCTTGGTTGCAATAGTTTAACTGGTGTTGCGCCCCTAATCAGCGTTAGGGGCGCAATGCATGTCTGGCTGGTACCTACACAATCTTCTGCTGGGCGCGATCATCGCGGTCACCGCCTTGGCGTGGTTTAAGGGTTCGTGGCCGGAACGCTTCGGGGCCTCGCTGAACCTGCTGTTCGCGGCCCTCTTCTTTGTCCTTCAACTGGCCATGAAGCCCGACGCCTTGGCGACCAGCCTCCTCGTGATGGACGGGCTGCTCGGCGTTGGGTTCATGCTCCTGGCCCTGCGCTACACGAGCCTCTGGCTCGGCGCGGCCATGCTGCTTCAAGGCGGCCAGTTCTCGTTGCACGCATACTACTACGTCATGGCCAAGCCGGTGGATCGGCTCTTCGCCGTGGTGAATAACGTGGTGAGCTGGGGTATCCTGGCGGCGATCCTGGCGGGCGTCGGAGCGACCTGGATGAACAGCCGCAAGCTCGCTCGGAAGCAGCTTGCGCTCTAGTCTTCCGCGATCGCGGCCGGCCGGGCGAAAGTCGTCAACGCCACGCCTCCGAGGATGAGGCCAAGCGCGGCGAAGGCCGGCAAACCCGGCCGTTCGCCCAGGAAGACCACGCCCAGCAAGGTCGCCCACAGGGGCGCCAGATAGATCGCCATCGACATGAACAGCGGCCCGCGCCGCTGGATCAGATAGACATAGCCGATGGAGGCCAGGGCGGTCGGGAAGATCCCAAGCGCCGTCACGGCCAGGAGCGAGGATAGCGGGGGCCAGGTGGGCGGCGGCGCCAGGACCGCGGCTGTGATCAGGGCGAATAGCCCGGCCCACAGGCACATCATCAGCGCGCCGACGGTCGGGGTCACCGAAGGCGACCGCTTGATCAGCACATTGGCGAAGGAATAGAGGCCGGCGCCGGCGATCGCCACCACCAGGCCGGTCGCCTCCAGGCTGACTCCGCCCGCGAGTTCGGGCGCGACCAGCACGGCCAGGCCCAGGAAGCCCAGGCCGACGCCCGCCGCCCTGGCCGGGGTGAGCCGGTCGCCGGCCACGAACATATGGGCCAGCATGGCGGTGAAGATCGGCGAGGCGCCATTGCACATCGAGTTCACGGCCGAGGGGATGTGCTGGGCGGCATAGGCGAACATGGCGAAGGGGGCCGACATGCCGACGAAGCCGGTGATCGCGTAGACGCGCCAGGCGGGGTCGCGCGGGGGCGGGATCGCCTGGCGCCGCAGGCCGAGCACGACCGCCAGGGTGGCGACCCCGATCCAGATGCGGAAGACGGTGTTCCACAGCGGATGGATATGGGCCACGGCGACTTTCAGCGCCGCGAAGGCCGAGCCCCAGACCACCACCAGCAGCGCGAGCACGATCCAGTCTGAGGGGCGCGGGCGGGTCATGAAACGCGGGGGCAGCTCTGCGATGATGGCCGGGATGGCAGCTAGCACATGGCTCGCGCCGCACGTCGATATCAGCGGCGCTGAAACCGACTTCTGAAAACTTTCACTTGCCCTTAACCCGGATTCGGCGTTTCTCCGCCCCGGGCCACGCCCCCCCAACGGGGCGCAGCCCATCTGTAAGGATGGGAGACATCGCTATGAATACCCTCGCCAAGCCGGCGATGCGCCCCGCGCGCGCCGAATTCTCGTCGGGCCCCTGCGCCAAGCGCCCCGGCTGGACTCCAGAAAACCTCACCAACGCCGTCCTCGGCCGCTCGCACCGCTCCAAGCTGGGCAAGGCGCGCTTGAAGGAAGCCATCGACCGCACCCGCGAGGTGCTCGAGGTTCCGGACGACTTCCTGGTCGGCATCGTGCCCGGCTCCGACACCGGCGCCGTCGAGATGGCCATGTGGTCGATGCTGGGGCCGAAGCCGGTCCAGTTGCTGGCCTTCGAGAGCTTCGGCAAGGACTGGGTCACCGACGTGACCAAGCAGCTGAAGATCCAGGCCGAGGTGCTCGACGCCCCCTACGGCCAGCTGCCGGACCTGACCAAGGTGCGCAAGGACGCCGACCTGGTCTTCACCTGGAACGGCACCACCTCGGGCGTCCGCGTTCCGAACGCCGACTTCATCGCCGCCGACCGTGAAGGCATCACGATCTGCGACGCGACCAGCGCCGCCTTCGCCCAGGACCTGGACTGGGGCAAGCTCGATGTCGTGACCTTCTCCTGGCAGAAGGCCCTCGGCGGCGAGGCCGCGCACGGGGTCCTGATCCTGTCGCCGCGCGCCGTCGCCCGGCTGGAGAGCTACACGCCGGCCTCGCCGATGCCGAAGCCGTTCCGCATAACCAAGCCAAACAAGGAAGGCGGGGGCGGCAAGGTCACCCTCGACCTGTTCGAAGGCGCGACGATCAACACGCCCTCCATGCTCGCCGTGGAAGACGCGGTCGACGCCCTGAAGTGGGCCGGCCAGATCGGCGGAATGGCGGAGATGAAGCGCCGCGCCGACGCCAATCTCGGCGTGCTGGCCGACTGGGTCGCCAAGACCCCCTGGGTGGAATTCCTGGCCGAGACGGCCGCCATCCGCTCCAACACCTCGGTGTGCCTCAAGGTGGTCGACCCGCGGGTCACCGGCCTGTCCGAGGACGCCCAGGCCGACTTCGCCAAGAAGCTGGCCGCGGTGCTGGAAAAAGAGGGCGCGGCCCTCGACGTGGGCGGTTATCGCGACGCCCCGCCCGGCCTGCGCATCTGGTGCGGCGCCACGGTGGAGACTTCCGACGTCGAAGCGCTCACGCCCTGGCTCGACTGGGCGTTCGCCTCCGTCATCGCCGACCTGCAAGCCGCCTGAAGCCCTGACGCTCCTGGCCGCCTGGATCGCCCCGCGCGCCGCGGGTCCGGGAGCGCACATCCCTATCTGCAAGGACATCCGCCCATGCCCCGCGTACTCATCGCCGACAAGCTGAGCCCCGCCGCCATCGACATCTTCAAGCAACGCGGCGTCGAGGCCGACGTGAAGACCGGCCTTTCGAAGGACGAACTGCTGAAGATCATCGGGGACTACGATGGTCTCGCCGTCCGCTCGGCCACCAAGGCCGACAAGGACGTGCTCGCCGCCGCCACCAACATGAAGGTCATCGGCCGCGCCGGCATCGGCGTGGACAATGTCGACATCCCCGCCGCGACCTCGAAGGGGATCGTGGTGATGAACACCCCGTTCGGCAACTCGATCACCACCGCCGAGCACGCCATCGCCATGATGTTCGCGCTCGCCCGCCAGCTCCCCGCCGCCGACGTCTCCACCCAGGCCGGCAAGTGGGAGAAGAACCGGTTCATGGGCGTCGAGCTCTACGCCAAGACGCTCGGCCTGATCGGCGCCGGCAATATCGGCGGCATCGTCGCCGACCGCGCCAACGGCCTGAAGATGAAGGTGGTGGCCTACGACCCCTTCCTGTCGGCCGAGCGCGCCGTCGAGATCGGGGTCGAGAAGGTCGAGCTCGACGAGCTGCTGGCCCGCGCCGACATCATCACCCTGCACACCCCGCTGACCGACAAGACCCGCAACATCCTGTCCGCCCAGAACCTGGCCAAGACCAAGAAGGGCGTGCTGATCGTCAATTGCGCCCGCGGCGGCCTGGTGGACGAGGCGGCCCTGCGCAAGCTGCTGGACGAGGGCCATGTGGGCGGCGCCGCCTTCGACGTCTTCGTCGAGGAGCCGGCCAAGGAGAACGTGCTGTTCGGGGCCGAGAACTTCATCGCCACCCCGCACCTGGGCGCCTCGA
The DNA here is from genome assembly GCA_945952175.1 of uncultured Phenylobacterium sp. GTDB lineage: Bacteria > Pseudomonadota > Alphaproteobacteria > Caulobacterales > Caulobacteraceae > Phenylobacterium. The sequence continues at coordinate 8,920 of CAMFHW010000074.1, forward strand.
CCCTGGAGGCCCAGGAGAACGTGGCCCTGCAAGTGGCCGAGCAGATGAGCGACTACCTGCTCACCGGCGCCGTCACCAATGCGCTGAACAGCCCCTCGGTCACCGCCGACGAGGCCCCCAAGCTGAAGCCGTTCGTGGCGCTCGCCGAGCGCCTCGGCGCCTTCGCCGGCCAGATGATCGATGTCGAGGTCAAGGCCATCGAGATCGCCTATGAGGGCGAGGTCGCCAGCCTCAACACCCGCCCGCTGACCGCCGCCGCCCTGGCCGGCGTGCTGCGCCCGATGCTGGCCGAGGTGAACATGGTCTCGGCCCCGGCCATGGCCAAGGAACGCGGCATCGTCGTCTCGGAGATCAAGCAGGACGACAGCCCGATCTATGAAAGCCTGGTGCGGGTGACCGTCACCACGGCCATGGGCAAGCGCTCGTTCGCGGGCTCGGTCCTGGCCGGCACGCCGCGCATCATCGAGGTCAAGGGCATGGACCTCGACGCCCCGTTCGCGCCGGTCATGCTGTACGTGAACAACCTCGACAAGCCGGGCTTCATCGGCAACCTCGGCGCCCTGCTGGCCGACGCCAAGGTCAATATCGCCACCTTCAACCTGGGCCGGGTTTCGGCCGGCGAGGACGCCATCGCCCTGGTCGGCGTCGACCAGGACCCGTCTGACGAACTGGTCGGCAAGATCCGCGACCTGCCGCACGTGAAGGAAGCCCGCACCCTGCGGTTCTGATCCCAGGCCCCGCCGTCGTCGCGACGGCGGGGCTTGCCACCTTGGCGATCCGGCTCGACCATGCCGCATGGCCGGACCTCAAAAATACTCTGGCACGGTCCCAGGCGGCCGGGGCTATTGGTACACGGAACGCCTCTGGGCGGCGGCCGAGGGCCTGCCTGTGTTCCGCGTGGCCATCGCGGACATCCCGGAATTCGATCGCGACTGCTGGTTCCATGGCCGCGCGCCCAGCGTGCGGGACGTGGCGGGTCATGTCGGACGGATCATGGCCGCCGACCTCTCCTATCCGATCATCTTCTCCGCCGGCGGGGGGCTGATGGATGGCGGGCACCGCATCGCCAGGGCCTGGATCGAGGGTCGGCCGGAGATCGACGCCGTCCGCTTCGAGGTCGATCCCGAGCCCGACTGGGTCGTCGCCGGGGAAACCGCGCGTTGACACCGCACGAGCAAGCCGAGGCGGACCTGACCGCCTATGGCCTGGGCCTCCCCCAGACCTCCCTGGCCCATGGCTGGGCGATGGTGCGCAATCTGCGGGTCAAGGACCGGCCCTTCGCCATGATCGGCGATAAGGCCCAGCCGCTCGACCAGCTGACCATCATCCTCAAGCTGCCCGTCTCCTTCGAGATGGTGCAGGACCTGTGGTTCGTGCGCGAGAGCCGGGGCTGGTACCGGCAGCACGACTGGGTGATCAGCCATTTCGGCCCGGACGACGACATCCTCGGCGAGATGGACACGCTGAAGGCCTGGATGCGCCAGAGCTACCGCGCCGTGGCCGGCAAGACGCTCGCCCGCCTGATCGGCGAAGGCTGAGCCTCAGTCGGCCGCCGTTCGCGGGTCGCTCGTCGGCAGCCGGCCTTTTTCCAGCCAGTCGGCGGCGGCCGGGCTGAGCTTGCGCTTCACCACCGCCGCATAGCGCGCGAGGTCGGCCGCGTTCAGCACGTCGCGCCAGCGGCCGTTCACGCCGCGGTTCAGGAACCGCTCCGAGCCGTTGTCGAAGTGCTCGCCGATCTTGGGCAACAGGGCCGGCCCCTGGGCCTTCATGGCCTCGAACTGGGCGGCCTTCGCCAGCTCCTTCAACCGCGCCGTCGGCGTGTCGATCTCGAGGAAGTCGGAGATGCGCCGCATCTCGCCCTCGAGGTCGGCCTTCATGTCCGCGTAGTGGACCATCAGCAGGTTCTTGCGCGCCCGCTCGCGCCAGTAGGTCATCTCGAAATCGAAATAGGAGAGGTCGGCGCCAGGCCCGGTGCGCGGCTCGGCCTCGGCGTCGGCGATCCACCCTTGGTACATAAGCTGCGGGTCCTCCGGCGCCTCGGGCGGCGGGGCCTTTGGCAGGTCGGGATCGTTCATCACGATCATGCCGACCTTCATCTTGGTCTCGGGCGTGAAGCCCATCACGTGGTTGTGCCAGGACAGGAAGGCGTCGCGGCCGTCGCGGGCCACGTGGACATACTTCACGCTGTCGTAGATCGGCAGGGAATCGAAGGGCAGGTGGCTCTTGATGAACCTGCGGTGGCGCTGTGCTTCCAGCGTGGCGAGGTTCTCGGCATGAGGCGCGAAAATGCGCGAATCCAGCCAGACCGAGTTGTCCATGATCGGTCGCGCGTCGGTGTTCTGGAACACCAGCAGGTCGACCACCCTCTGGGTCCAGGTGGTGCCGCACTTCGGATAGGTGGCGATGACGATATCGTCGGGCCGCATCTGGAAGTCGTCCCACTGGCGGGAATCCATGATCGCGGTGTGATAGGTGCGCGTCGGCGCGCGTTCGAGCTTGAGCATCGTGACAGCCTCCCCAAAGAGCTGCGCGATCCTAGCGCGACCGGCGTTATCCCAACAAAGCGGTAGGGTATCGGCCTGGACCGGCGGCCCGCGCGCGGGGTGCGCCGCCGTCAGTGGAAGTCGCGGCTGGAGACCAGGCGGGCGGTCGGTTTGCGGGCGGGGTCGGGCGCGGCGTCGTCCTGCTTCATCGCCGCATGCAGGTGGGACAGGTCGGTGAAGCGCTTGGCCACCAGGTGGACCACATTGCTCTCGCTCTGGATCTGGCCGTGCACCACCACGAAGGAGCCGCTCATCACCAGGCGGCGGTTGGCGTCGAACACGTCCTTCCAGACCACGATATTGGCCACCCCGGTTTCGTCCTCCAGGGTCATGAAGACCACGCCCTTGGCGGTGCCCGGCCGTTGGCGCACCAGGACGAGCCCCCCCAC